>DAOVIU010000002.1 GCA_030673585.1 Pseudomonadota bacterium
AGACGGCTGGGGGGTATGGCGACGGGGTCGGCACTGGCACGACTGGGGGACACTGGATCATCGAGGACTCGGCCTTCCTGTACAACACCTCCGACGGCCTCGACCTACTCTACGTCCGTGAAGAGGGCTCTTCCATCGAGATCCGCCGCACCATCGCCGAGGGTAATGCTGGCAACGGCGTTGATGGTTAAGCCGGAGCCAATTCGGTCGAGGGGTATGTCCCCAAAGGCAATCTCGAAATCCCTCAGCGTATCGACGGCCATTCCGACCCGACCCACCTCCCCTTCGGCAAGGGGATCATCCGAATCCAAGCCCAGTTGGGTGGGCAGATCGAAGGCCACGTTTAACCCCGTCTGGCCGTGGGCGATGAGGAATTTGAACCGCTCGTTGGTCTCTTGGGGCGTACCAAAGCCGGAGTACTGGCGCATGGTCCAGGGACGGGTCCTGTACATACCCGGGTGAATACCTCGGGTGAACGGATATTCCCCGGGATTGCCCAAATCCCTTGCATAGTCGAAATCGGCGAGCTCCTCGGGCCCGTAGACTGGCTCTACCTTTATTCCCGACTGGAGGGTAACCTCCTCGATCTCCCCCTTTTCATTTTTGGTATAGGTGGCAACGCCCATGGTAGTCCCCCTCCCTCAATTCCCTTTCTGGGAATTCTATCTCCATATATCGACGGTAATTCTATTTTACGTTTTCCCGGATAAATCGGACGGACTCTGAAAAGGGGGTACCCCCGGGAAATACCCCCTTAATTCCCATATCCCTCAATTTCCCGATGTCCCTCTTGGGAATAGCCCCTCCAACCACGACCAGGATATCGGAGAGGCTTTCCTCCCTCATTCTTCCCATCAATTTCTCACAGAGGGGAAGGTGGGCTCCAGAGAGAATGGACAGGCCAATGACATCCATGCCCTCCTGAATGGCGGCACTGATGATTTGATCTATGGTCTGGTGTAAGCCCGTATAGACCACCTCCATTCCGGCATCTCTTAGCGCCTGGGCAACCACCTTTGCTCCCCTGTCGTGTCCATCAAGCCCGGGTTTGGCCACCAATACCCTTATATTTTTGTCCTTCACAGGGCCCTCCTCCCTACACCCTCACGAATCTAGACGATCCCCTTATCGAATTCCCTCAACACGACCTCCATTCCCCTCAGGATGTGGTCCCTCACCAATTTCTCCACTACGGCCGAGTCCTTCTTCTTCATGGCCGCGACCATTCGCTTATGGTCCCTCAGCGAGAGTCGTGGCATGCCGTTCACCCCTAAAATGGCCCCTCTGTAACGATCGAAGTAGTCCCTGAGATTATGGATCATATGGTAAAGCCTTCGCCTGTTGCTGGACTTGTAGAGGATGTCATGGAATTCCGTGTTAAGCTGGATGAACCTTTCCGTTTCTCCTCTCTCCAAGGCCCTTTCCGATTCCCCCAGCTTATCCTCCAACCGGGCCAGCTCCGCCTCATCCATATTTTGCGTTGCTACGACGGCCGCGTAGCTCTCCAAGACGCTCCGAATCCCGAAGACCTCCTCAACATCTGATCGGGTCCATTCCCTAACGACAAAACCACCCCGCCGTAGGCGAGTAACCAGTTCCTCCTGCTCCAATTTATGAAAAGCCTCCCTCACCGGGGTCCTGCTAGTCCCCATCTCGGCGGCCAACCGTTCTTCTTTCAGCCGCTGACCTGGCTTTACCCTTCCCCTGAGAATGGCATTTCTGAGAGCCTCGTATGCCTCTTCTCGGAGGGACCTTCTCCTCCTTACCCGGATTCCCGGAAGAACTTTTTCCATCCCGGTGTCTTTCTGTATACTGTATCCAAAAATCCTTCCCCCACTATACGGGACGGCCCCGATTGATGTCAAGGGAATTGTGGGATGTTATGGCCTGAGGGATGTAAAGCTTTTCGAAGGCAGAGGGAAATACAGGATGAGTTGCGGATGTAAACTGATTTGGAGGACGGCGTTATGGTGGTTCAAGAACACGGAAAATTGGGATTCTCCAGCAGTTCCTTTACCCGCCCGAGAAACTTGGCGGCAGTGGCCCCATCGACGATCCGATGATCCGAGGACAAGGTCAGCCACGCAATGGGTTTGATCCCAACCCTTCCTCCCTCAGCCACGGGTTTCTCCACCGTCCTTCCCACCCCGAGGATGGAACACTGGGGAGGGTTGATGATGGCATTGAATGTATCGATTCCAAACATCCCCAGATTGGACAGGGTAAAGGTTCCCGCTGTTACCTCGTCCACGGAAAGCGTATTGCTTCTGGCCTTTTCGGTTAAATCCCGCAGAGCCGAGGCGATTTCGGTGATGCTCTTTCGGTCGGCTCCATGTATTACGGGAACGATCAACCCATCCTCAACGGCCATGGCCACCCCGATATTGACCTCCTCCACCAACCGGATTCCCTCCCCCTCGATCCTGGAATTGATGATGGGGTGATCCCGTAAGGCCAGGGCTGTAATTTTTACCAGAATGTCGGTAATGGATAGGCGAACCCCTGCCTTTTTTCCCACTTCCCCCAGCAACCTGTCCCTCAACTGCAGCGTACCCGTCATGTCGGCCTCCACGCTGAGGAAGAAGTGCGGTATGGTCCTGGTGCTCTCGCTCATCCTCTGGGCTATGACCCTTCGAATTCCCTTTATAGGGATCAGCTTGCCGGGAAGGGGCTCTTGAGCCGCGGGACCAGGGGCTTCCGCCCCCTCCCGGATTGCGTTCAGTACATCTTCCTTGACGATCCTCCCCCCGGGCCCAGTCCCCTCGATGGCAGCCAAATCAACCCCCTCTTCCCGGGCGATTTTACGGGCCAACGGCGACGCCAAAACCCGCTCCCTTCTGGCTGGTGGTGGAACCGCCTTTTTAGCCATGGGGGGAACCTTCTCGGCCGCCTTGACCTCTTCCCCAACTGCCCCTATGTCTGGCAGTGCTTCCTCGCTCGCCCCGATTACGGCGATGGGCTTGGCCACGGGGACGACCTCTCCCTCCCGATGCAGGATCGCCCTCAGTATGCCCGAAGCAGGCGCCTCATACTCATAGGTAACCTTCTCCGTCATGATCACGACCAAGGGCTCTCCCTTCTCCACCCGTTCCCCCTCGGATTTCACCCAGCTCTCGATGGAGCCCTCTGTCATGGTCAATCCCAGCTTTGGCATCACTACTACCGTAGCCATAGATCGTCTCCTGCGTTTCTCATTCCTTTATAATATGAATGACCTCCCCCATCAAATCCAGCGAAGCCTCAAGAAAGGCCTCCGAGTAGGTGGGATGGGGAAAGATCGTCGCCCTTATCTCCTCGGGGCCGAGCTCATTCCTCATGGCCAGCGAGGCCAACCCGATCAACTCGCTGGCTTGAGGCCCGATGATGTGAACGCCCAGTATCTCCCCATATTTCTTCCCCATGATGACCTTGACGACTCCTTCCTCCTCACCCGTGGCAACGGATTTTCCACAGCCCATGAAGGGGAATTTTCCAACCTCAATCTCCCCTTCCCCTTCGGCTTCCAGCTCGGTCAGGCCGATGGACGCAACCTCGGGATCCGTGTAGATAACCCGGGGAATGAGGCGGTAGTCCACCGCCGTGGACCTCCCGGCAATGTTATCAACGGCAACCGCCGCCTCAGCGTATGCCTTATGGGCATAACACCCCCTTCCCACCATATCGCCGACGGCATATATTCCCCTCACGGAGGTCTCCATCTGGGGACTCACGCTCATGAACCCTCCTCGCAATGGGAGGTTGATCTTGTCGATACCCAAGCCTTCCAGCTCCGGCTTCCTGGCTCCGGCGTACAAGACCTTTTCAGCGGTTAGTATCTTAGTCCCCTTCGGTCCCTCCAGGGAAAGGCGGAGCCTTCTGCCATCCATGTCGATGGCCGTTACGTGCACCCCAGTGTGGATACCGATCTTCTTGGTAGTCAACACCCGCCTGTACCGAACCGAAAGCTCACGATCCATCCCGGGGAGGACGCGATCCTCCGCCTCCACGAGGGTAACTTCTGTTCCAAGGCCTGCGAAGAGGGTGGCGAATTCAACGCCCCTTTTCCCCGCCCCGATAATAGCTAGACTTTGGGGGACCCGATCCACGTTGAGGGCATCGTCCGTACTGAGGATGTGATTCCCATCGATTTGGATGGGAGCACCCGGGGCAGGAATCACCCCTGCAGCGAGGATCACTGCCCTAGATCTCAATTCATGATTCGATCCCCGGGCTCCCTTGACCAAAACCCTTCGGGGGTCGATCACGGACCCGTTCCCCCTGAACACCGAGATGCCATGATGAGCCAGAAGGGAGGTGATGCCTCCGACGGCCTTCTCGACTACCGCCCGCTTTCGGGCCATGACCTTGTGAAAGTCCGGCATAATCTTCTTAACATCCATATCGCTAAGGGCTGCCAGACGTGGAAGGGATTGGAAACGAATGACATCGTGGAGGAGCGCCTTCGTAGGGATACATCCCCTGTTCAGACACGTGCCGCCAATCTTATCCCTTTCGACCAAGGCGACCTTCAACCCCCTCTGAGCTCCCCGAATGGCCGCGACATAGCCCCCAGGTCCTCCACCGATGATGGTTAGATCGAAGTCCCTATTTCCAGCCATTCTCACCTCTTGGTTTGTATAATTCCTAGAGTTATGCGACCGGAAAGCGGATGTCAAGCACATTTGGGACCGACATGAGGACGTATGGCCGTTGATCGCGAATGCCGATTCTGGTAAAATCGCCCTTAGCTTCGGCTTGGGGGAGGAAGTATGGCCGAAAATGACTATTATGAGATTCTGGGATTGCGAAGGGATGCCACCCGCGCCCAAATCAAATCAGCCTATCGCAAACTCGCCTTCAAATACCACCCCGATCGTAACCCCAACGATAGGTTGGCGGAGGCGCGGTTCAAGGAGATCAGCGAGGCCTATGGTGTTTTGATGGATAAGGGAAAACGACCCCAGTATGATCTCGGCCGCAGGGGATACGGCGATTATCGGTTTCACTATACGCAGAGTGATATCTTTCAGGACATGTTTCATGTTTAGGGATCCCAATTCCAGCGAGGTTTTCAGGACGCTCTCCAGGGAGTTCGAAAGGTTCGGTTTCCAATTCGACCGGAATTTCGTCAACCACGTCTTCTTCGGGGAAAGGGTTTCCCCTGCGGCGGACCCATATTTGGCCGGAAGGCCTTCCGTCTTCACCCATCAGCACATGGCGTTTTTGGGCAAACCGTAAGGGAATCGGTCTCAAGGAAGAAAAGGCCTCAAATCCGGAAGGATAGGGGGATATTGGCGAAAATCGGCCAGGGGATAAGCCGATATCTCATCAAACCCTCCATCGGAGGAATCCTCTCCACCCGATCACCCTTCGTTCGGCAAATCAAACCCTCCCGTGTTGCCCGAAATGAGGCCGTAATATTGACACGGCAGACCAATTATGATAGAGACCACCGGTAAAAATGAATTGGGCTTATGGGGGTATCGAGATGAAGATCAAGAAGATCGGCGTTATAGGTGCAGGTGCTATGGGGAGCGGCATTACTCAGGTAGCGGCTCAAAGCGGATGTGACGTGGTGATGCAAGATGTGACCGATGAGTTCGTAAAACAAGGGGTGGACTCCATTGACCGGTTCCTGACAAAGGGCCTCGAGCGAGGAAAGATCACTGAGGAGCAAAAGAAGGATGTGTTGAGCAGGATCAGGGGGACAACCCGAATCGAGGACATGGGGAATGTCGATTTCATCATTGAGGCGGTATTCGAGGATCTCAAGGTGAAACAGGACGTTTTTGAGAAAATTGAAGCTCTCGTTGCCCCTGAGGTCATCCTCTGTACAAATACTTCCTCCATCTCCATCACGGAAATAGCCTCGACCACCAAGCGCCCGGACAAGGTTGCGGGGATGCACTTCTTCAATCCGGCTCAGATCATGAGGCTCGTGGAGGTTATTCGAGGGTACCACAGCTCCGATGAGACCATTGCGACCGTTATCGATCTGACGAAACAGATGGGAAAGGAGCCCGTTGAGGTCAAAAAGGACTCCCCCGGTTTCGTGGTCAATCGCATCATGATACCGCACTTTATCGAGGCCATTAAGATCGTGGAGGAGGGCATCGCCACCGTCGAGGATGTGGATAAAGCGGTCAAATTGGGGTTGAATTACCCCATGGGACCCTTTGAACTGATGGACCTGACCGGCAACGATATCGGATACCACGTAATGGACTATCTCAATACGGAGCTACCGAGGGAGTTGAAATGGTCCCCACCGAATTTGCTCAAGACCCTCATCAGGGCCAGGCGTCTGGGCAGAAAAACAGGAGGCGGGTGGTACGACTACTGAGGATAAGAGGGCCTGTCTCATGAGGCCAGAAACTTCCGCCTGAGGAATTGACCCGTGTAGGATTGTTCACAGGCCATTACCTCCTCTATGGACCCCAAGGCCACAACCGCTCCTCCGTTGTCTCCGCCTTCCGGTCCAAGGTCAATGATGTAGTCAGCATGGAAAACCAGATCTAAGTTGTGTTCGATCACGACCAGGGATTGCCCTTGATCCAACATCTTGTCGAAGGTCTTGAGCAACGATTCGATATCGGCTAGATGGAGCCCGGTGGTGGGTTCGTCGAAGATAAATAGGTTCTGGGATTTATCGGCATTGGCGATATAGTGGGCAAGCTTTAACCTCTGAGCCTCACCCCCACTTAAGGTACTGGTGGGTTGTCCAAGCATGAGGTATCCGAGTCCCACGCCCGAAAAGACCCGAAGCCTTGCGGCGATCTTCCCATGCTCCTGGAAGAAATCGAGGGCTTCATTGACGGTCATATTGAGGATATCGTGAATGTTCTTCTCCTTATAGCGGACGTCCAAGATTTCAGGGCGAAAACGCTTCCCGTTGCACTGTTCACATGTCACGGCCACGTCCTCCAGGAACTGCATGTCCAAAACGACCATTCCCGCCCCTTTACAGCTTTCACACCTTCCCCCAGGGACGTTGAAGGAAAAATGTCCCGCCTTTAATCCGGCTCTCCTGGCCTCCCTGGTGTTGGCAAACAGGTTTCGGACTTCCCCGAAGACCCCAATGTAGGTTGCGGGGTTGGATCTGAGGCTTTTGCCAATCGGGGACTGATCGACCATGATGATATCCTTAACTTGGTCCAGCCCTTCTATGGCGCCAAAGGGCCCTCTCTCGTACCTGCCGTCACTGAAACCCTTGCCTCCCGCGTAAAGGACGTTATTGACCAAGGTTGTCTTCCCCGCCCCCGACACCCCCGTTACGCAGACCATTACCCCTAGTGGAATAGTGACATCTATGTGTTTCAAATTGTTTTCACTTGCGTCACGGATATGGATGTACCCGGTCGCCCTTCGCGGTGGGGGTTTCTGTGAGAGCTGCTTGGTTTCCTTCAGGTAGTGGGCGGTCCTCGACCCCTTCTGCCTCAATAGTCCCGAGTAATTCCCCTGAAAGACCACGTTCCCCCCCGCCATTCCGGCTCCAGGGCCGAGGTCAATGATCTCATCGGCTTCATGGATGATATCCGGGTCATGCTCCACGACAACGATGGTATTTCCCCCATCTCTTAGTCTCTTGAGGACCTCCAGCAGCCTCCAATTGTCTCGAGCATGGAGTCCGATGCTGGGCTCGTCGAGGACGTATAAGGTATCCGTAAGGGCGCTACCGAGGGCCCTGGCGAGAGTGATCCTCTGAAACTCCCCGTTGCTCAGGGTCCGTGTTTGGCGGTGGAGCGTGATATATCCCAAACCTACGTGATACAGGTACTCGATCCGATCCCGAATCTCCTTGAGTATCCTTCCCGCCACCTCCTCCTTTAGCGACCCCAACTGTAGTTTGTGGAAGAAGCGGCGAAGGTCTTCAATGCTCATTTCACAGAGTTCCGCCACGTTTTTCCCGGCAACTTTGACATTCAGGGCCTCCTGCTTGAGCCTCGTCCCGCCGCATCGCTCGCACGTTGTATAGGCGCGGTACTTGCTCAGAAAAACCCTGACATGAACCTTGTATCGCTTGGTCTCCAACCACTGGAAGAAATCCTCGATTTCCGTGATCATGACATCCTGCTGCTCCGGGGAGAATTGGTTGAAGGGCCTTCCCATTGGAATGCGGTTTTCGCGACAGACCTCCCAGAGGTAATCATACCTCTCATAATAGGCGGGCGAGTTCCAGGGGACAATGGGCTTGTCCTTAAGTGGCTTTTCCTTGTCGGGTACAACCTTATCCAGATCAACCCCGATGATCCTGCCAAAACCCTGACAGGCGGCGCATGCCCCAAGAGGGTTGTTAAAGGAGAAAAGAAGGGGCTCAGGTTCGGGAAATTTCCCGTTGCATCGGTTGCATACGAAAGCCTGATTGAACCTGAGTGTTTCCCCGTTTTTACCAACTACTTCGGCTACTCCGTTTCCCTGAATGAATGCCGTTTGCAAGGCCTCAGCCAATCGCCCTTCATCTCCCTTCTTGACTACAAGGCGATCGATCAAGAGGCGAATCGACCCCATGGCCTCCAATTCATCGGGCGATATGCCCGTAAGATCCCTCACCCCGTCATCTTCCAAGATCCTGAAAAATCCTGCCCGTGCCAATTGCCTTTCCGCAGCGGCGGGATCCATTGGCTTTCGGATTTCCCGGGGCGAGACGATATAGATTCGTTGCCCCTCAAATCGCTCAATAATCCGTTGAACAGACGTGGGAATAGTGTCCGAGGATACGATTTCCCCGCAGCCTGGGCAGATGGTGTCGCCGACCTTGGCAAAAAGGAGCCGCAGGTAGTCGTACAGTTCCGAAGCAGTACCTACCGTGGACCGCGCATTGTTAACCGTATTTCGCTGTTCGATCGCGATTGCTGGGGGGATGCCCACGATGGCGTCCACATCGGGACGATCCATTTTTTCCAGAAATTGCCTGGCATAGGTGGAGAGGGACTCGACATATCTCCTCTGGCCCTCTGCAAAGAGGGTATCGAAGGCCAGGGTGGACTTTCCCGATCCCGAGATCCCCGTTATCACCGTGATCTTTCCCCGAGGGATATCGCAGTGGATATTCCTTAAATTGTGGGATCGGGCCCCGCTAATCCGAATGAAGTTGTCCGCCATCTCCCCTGAATGCTACCGAATCTATCAACAATCCATATGTTAGTCCTGTTTCCGGACCTCGATAATTATACCACGAAAGGACGGGCAGGGGCATTTCCCCCTTGATTCTCCACATACATTTATAATACCTTAACGGTGGTTCATGGAGGAAGTGCCCTTCCCCGATTCCCACCGGGATGGCAGCTATTTCCCCCAATCCTCTTTTTTTGCGAAGGCCGCTCCGGCCCTCCTTCGGAATTCACTTGGCGCAAAGGTGGTATCCTCTTGAAGAGAAGGGTCTTCGTTGTCCTCTTTTTCTCCATTTTCGCATCAATGCTGGGGAATGGAATCATCGTTCCCCTGCTCCCCATTTATGCCGAAAGCTTGGGTGCATCGGGCTTTTGGATCGGGGTCATCTTTTCGGGATTTGCCATCTCCCGCTCCATCTTTATGCCCATTGTGGGACGATGGTCGGACAAAAGGGGAAGAAAGGTTTTCATCGCCACTGGTCTGTTTATCTACGCAATCATTTCCCTCGGTTACATCCTTTCCGATAGCGTTGCGGACCTCGTAACGGTTCGCGCCATCCAGGGCTTCTCCGCCGCCATGATCATTCCCATTGCCTTTGCCGATATCGGGGAGATTTCCCCAAAGGCTAAGGAAGGCAGTTACCTGGGGCTTTTTTCCATATCCCTCTTTGCGGGGTTCGGCCTCGGCCCTCTGCTGGGGGGGATCTTGCATGACCAGTTCGGCCTCGATGCCGATTTCTATGCCATGGGTGGCCTCTGTTGGTTAGCATTTTTCCTGGTGCTCCTCCTTCTTCCGGAACTTCACCTCTACAGGAAATTTGAGCATCCCCGGTCCTACATCGAGATCATTCGAAGCCCTGTCACCAAGGGACTCCTCTTTTTTCGCTTCAGCACTGCCTTCACCAGGGGCCTCCTCATCACCTTTTTACCGCTCTTTGCCCATAGCAGCCTTGGGCTCACCTCTTCCCAGACCGGAATCATTCTATCCTCCAACATCCTCTTGACCTCACTGCTTCAAGCCCCCTTTGGTCATATGGCGGATCGCTTTACGAGAAGGGGCCTGGTATTCTGGGGGAGTTTTTGGTTTAGCCTGGGAGTCGCGCTGATCCCTCATATGAGGAGCTTGGCCCAAATTTTTGTCCTAAACATCCTCCTGGGTGCCGTGGGTGCCCTCCCCTTTCCCGCCGCTAACGCCCTGGTCGTCGAAGAGGGAAGGAAATATGGCATGGGGGCACTGATGGCGATTTTCAACCTGTCCATGAGCCTGGGTTTTGCAGCGGGCCCCATCCTCGGGGGGATAATCTCCGATCTGGGCAGGCAGGCCCTTATATTCTATGTGGGAGGCCTCGTGGGGGCAGTGGGGGCCCTTGCCTTCGCGGCAGTTTTGGGGGGAAAATAAGGGCCCGCTCCATGGTCAACCCTGGGGAGATGGAATCCGTATGAAGGAAAATTCCATGCGAATCATAATAGCCGTGGTGATCGGCATTGCTGCCATCTCCACTGCCTCCATCCTCATCAAGCTCTGCGATGCCCACTCCTTAGTCATAGCCGCCTATCGGCTCGGTTTGGCCTCGTTGCTCCTCTGCCCCGTTGCACTCAGCCGAAGGAGATACGGAAGGATTCTTCGAGGACGGTGGAAGTTACTCCTCCTTACCGGCCTTTTCCTCGGCTTTCACTTCATCCTTTGGATCGCCTCGCTCAAGTACACCTCGGTGGCCAGCTCCGTGGTAATCGTGAGCACTAACCCCATATTCGTTGGCCTGGGGTCGTATCTCCTTCTTAAGGAGAGAATGGCCGGCTTGACGATTCTGGGGATCCTCTTGGCCGTCGCGGGAGCAGTAATCATCGGGCTATCCGACTTCACCTTCTCCCGCTATGCTGGATTGGGAGACCTCCTGGCCCTGGGCGGTGCGGTGATGGCCTCCGGATACCTCATAGCAGGCCGCCGGCTTAGGCAGGAGATGGACCTCATCTCGTACATCTTTCCGGTTTACTCCGGCGGCGCGGCAGTGGTCCTCCTCATCGGACTGGCTGCGGGGGTTTCCTTCTTCGGGTATTCATCCCGGACATATGCCCTGTTTCTCATGCTTGCCATTGTTCCCCAATTGATCGGTCACTCCACTTTCAACTGGGCCCTCAAGTTCTTTTCGGCATCTACCGTCGCCGTCCTCATTTTGGGCGAGCCCATCGGCTCGACCCTCCTCGCCTACTTGATCCTGGGCGAGACGCTGAGCCCATGGAAGGTTATTGGCGGAATTTGTATCTTAGCCGGGATCTATACGGCGATCAGGGGCGACACCATGGGAGCGGGCATGATCATCAGCACGGAAAGAGGGTAAGCTGCTTTCCCCTTGGAATCCTGGTCCCCGGGATAGCACTACGGACCCTTGAGGGCGTGCAAAGCTCCCCGTTCATATCGGGGTTCTTACACCTGCAAATAGCCGCCGAAATACCATAGGCCTGGGCAATCGCCTTTATCCTCCTGTATCCATTCTCCCTCAACTTCCTGGGGAGCAGTTTTGTCCTCGTGGACATACCCACCTCCGTCCATTCCTGGTTTTTGAAGCAGCTATCCAGGATCTTCCGATGAAGGGGCGGGAGCTCTGAGCCGAGCTGTCTTTGGATTGCCGGACGAAGGTGGAGGTAGCTGAGGGCGGCCCTCCGAATCCCCCTTTGGCCGAGAGACCGAAACAGGGCCTCCTGTTCCTCCTGAGTATCGGTGATGAAGGGGATGATGGGATCAATGCGGACCTCGGTATCCACCCCCGCGGCGAGAAGCATTGTGATATTGTCCAGCTTCTCCGCCGGGGATGCGGCACCGGGTTCATAGTTCCTCCAGTACCCTTCTCCAAGGGATACCAACCCTATCTGAGCATGAACTCTTTCCCTGTATGCCTTGAAGAGCTGCATAAACCGGCGCGGGATGAAACCCTTGGTGAGAAAGGAGATGTCGATTTCTCGCTCCAAGAGGATGGCCATGGCCTGATATGTGACCTCGAGGATGTCGGGGTGGGGCTGAAAACAGTCGGTGGCGGTATTGAAGACCACAATGCCCGGGAGCCATCGGCGCCTGACGCTGTCCAGTTCCCTCCGGAGCAACTCGGGCAGGTTGATGAAAAGGTGAACATCCCCCTTCGGTGGGGCCGTGGCATACCCTCGGGCGTAGCAATAGGTGCAAAGGAGCCCGCAACCCTGCGTAACGTTTATCGTATACGCCCCCTTGAGGCAGCCGAAGGTGCCCGCCTTGAGGGCCCTGCCCTTCTTCTCCCTGTGGATAACTCGGAGGGACATTGGGTTCTCACACCCTTCCCTTAGCCTGACGGATTGCGGCGAGGGCGAGGATATTCAGCGAATCAAAAACGGGGACCTCGAGATCATGCTCTTGGATAACCAAAGGAATCTCCGTGCACCCCCCGATGATCCCCTGGGCCCCTTTTTCAATCAATGCCTTCGAGGCCTTCAGAATTTTCTCCTTATTTTCCGGGGAAATAAACCCCGCCTTGATACCCGATTCCCCGTAGATGGCGGACATGACCAAGTCTTCCTGGTCCTCGGGCGGAGGCACCAAAATTTCGACCCCTGCCTCTCGTAATCGGTCTTGGAAAGGGCCGGTTCTGATGGTCCCCGTTGTGGCCATGAGTCCCACTCGTCTTGCGCCCGGAAGGCGTCTTTCTACCTCGTCTGCCACCTCATCGATGATGGAAATTACCGGAATAGCGATCCGCTCCCTCAATTCCACGATGAAGTAGTGGGCTGAAACACAGGGGATTACGATAAAATTGGCCCCCGCCCTCTCCAGGTTTCTCCCGGTCTCGATCATCATCGGAAGGGGGCTTCTGCCCGATCCAAGCATAGCGGGGGTGCGGTCGGGAATCTTGGGGTTATTATCGACGAGAATCCTGAAGTGATCCTGATCCTTAGCTGCCCCTGTATTCTTGATGATTTTGTGGAAAAGATCCGCCGTCGCCTCCGGTCCCATTCCCCCTAAGATGCCGATAATTCCCTCTTTCATTGATATTCACCCCTTCCTTATTGGAGCCGGGATCTACCCTGAAGGCATATGAAACCTCGGCTTACCTCAACCACCACGCCTAGGATTTTCGGGCCTCGCCCGAGATTCACAGGTGATCGAGGAACTGCTCGACGTCATGATTGCCCTCTCAATGGGTGAAATGACCATGGTCGTAGTCGCCCATGAGGTGGGATTCTCCCGGGAAGTGGCTGACGAGATCATCCCGATGGATGGGGGAAGGAATGACTGGAGAAGCATATCGAGGGTTTCACCGCTTGGCTTCAGCCAATTAGTTCCTCAAGCCGGATTTCAACTCATTGAGGTCTTCCCATGTAAATCCCTCCCACCGACAGGGGAGGATCGAATTGTTGTGAAAAAGGGGCTCCCCCCTCAAATCGAATGTTGAAATCCCCACGGCGGCATCCCATAGGGGCGTTTGGGGAATGGGGGAATACTCGGCCAACTTGGGAGTGGCCCCACATGCCCGGACAAATCGGATGCTCTTCTCAACCTCTGACACCCTCTGTCTCGGGAGGCCTGCAAGGACATACACCCCTATGTCCTCCCTTGAAAATCCCGCATTCCTTAGACACGTAATGGCCCCCTCCATTTCCCCGTTGGTTATTTTATCCCCCATCCTTTTCTGCCTGACTGCATCGCTCGTCTCCAAACCGAGGCGAATGGTCTTGAAACCCACCTCGTACATCAAGCTCGCAATCTCATCGGACAACTCCCTACCATGAATACCATTGGGGGTGTGGAAGCGACATCGTATGCCCCTTCGTAAGAGCTCCTTCGCCATGGGAATGAAATGCCTCTCCGAATCCACCAACAGCGCATCGTCATAAAGGGCGATATCGTCGACCTTAAAGGTGCCCTGCCAAAGCTCGATTTCATCGACTACCTTGTGGGGATCGCGACGACTGAAGCCGCGGGTAATCTTCCAGGACGCGCAGTAATTGCACCGGTAGGGGCACCCCCGGGAGGTTAGTATGCAACCGTAATCCAGGGCTGGGTAGAGATCGAAGGCGGGATAGGGCAGGCCATCGAGATGGGAGTTCCCGGGAATCCCATCCGATGGAACCCCCATGAATTCCCCTACAGCTCCCATTATCCTTGCGAGCTCGCCTCCCGGCAAGACGTAATCCGCCTTCGAGTACTTGCGGGCATGATCCGGACACAGGGTCGCATAGACCCCCCCCATCACCACGAAGCTCCTCGGGTATCGCTCCTTTACCAGTTGAATCACCCGGAATGGGCCGGGGTACCAATAGGTCATCATGGATGTGACCAGGACAATCGCGGGCTCGCCAACGGATTCCAAGCGCTCCCTGAACGCCTCTTCCGTTATTCCGTAACGATTGTATTTTCTCGGTATAGTTTCGAGGGCAGGAGGTCTATCGATATTCTCCTTGAAGAAATGGCCCTGATGATACTGCTTCCGTTTCGGAAGACCCCTTTCCCGAACTATCTGGGGATGGTAGGTATCCAAACAGTCGATATATTCGATCTCATATCCCCCGCTCCTCAGCAACGCCGCGATATAAAGAAGCCCCAGGGGCTTTACCCAAAGGTCGAAGGCGGCAAAATCGTAGATCCACGGGTTGATGAGCAGAATCGACCCATGTTGTTTCACGTGAAACATCTCATTTCCCGATGCAAAACTGGCTGAAAATGCGCTCCAAAACCTCTTCCGTGGTCGTCTCCCCCCTTATCTCCCCCAAATGATCGAGGCACGACCTCAATTCCAGGGCCACAAGCTCAATGGGGATCCCCCCCTCCATCCCCTCCTCTGCTCTCCGCAGGCATTCCAGTGATCCCTCAAGCGCCCTCTTGTGTCGGGCATTAACGATTACTGCTTCTCCCATATCCCGCCCAACGCCATCCCCCGTCAGCGTGGAGTAAAGGGAGTCCTTCAACGTATCGATTCCCCAGTTCTTCAGCGCGGAAATTTCCACCACCTTCGTATCATGGAGAAACGCCTGAACCTGCTCCGCGGGTGTCTTCATGGGAAGATCCTTTTTGTTTACGGCCACCACCTTCTTCTTCTCCTTAACCTCGTCGATGATCTCCCAATCATCCTTATCCAGTCTTCTGCTGCCGTCAATCACCAATATCACCGCATCCGCTTCGGCCACCCTGTCCTTGGCCAGCCTCACACCTTCTTTCTCTATGAGCCCGGACGCCCTCCTAATCCCGGCCATATCTACCAGCCGAATGGGAATCTCATGAATATTAAGCACCTCCTCAATTACGTCTCGCGTGGTTCCCGGTATGGGGGTGACAATGGCCCTGTTTTCCCTCAGGAGGATGTTCAAGAGGCTGGATTTCCCCACATTGGTCTTTCCCGCGATGCTCACCGACACACCATTCCTATAGATTCTTCCCTCCTCATAGGATTGGATAAGGTTGCTCACTCTCCTCTGGCCCTCCTCCAAACCTCTCCTGATCGCATCCTCGTCCACCTCGATGTCTTCGTCCGGAAAATCGATGAGAGCCTCAACTAAAGCCAGACTTCTTACCATCGCCTCCCTCAACCCCTCAATTTCGTGTGAAAGATTTCCCTTCAGCTGCTGATTGGCCATCCTGAGGCCTTTCGCCGTCTTTGCCCCTATCAGGTCGATCACCGCCTCGGCTTGGGATAGATCGATTCTCCCATTCAAAAATGCCCTTTTGGTAAATTCCCCGGGCTGGGCTAGCCGGACCCCTTGTTCAAGAACGACCTCCAAAACCCTCTTCAATACCAGATATCCGCCGTGGCAGTTAATTTCGACGATGTCCTCCTTGGTGTACGTCTTCGGCTTCCGCATCAGGGTAAGGAGTACCTCATCCAGGGGTTTTCCATTTCCCGGGTCGAGAATTTCCCCGTAATACAGATGGTGGGATTTTAGGCGAGCGGGCTTCTTCTTGGGGCGAAACAATCGCGTGGCAACCTTCTCCGCCAAGGGGCCACTGATTCGTACGATACCTATTCCCGATTCACCATAGGGTGTTGCGATAGCGGTAATGGTATCCTTTTCGCCATTAAGGAGCATTACGTGAGATGAAAACCGTCTGGGGATTGCTTTTAGCCCCTGCCTCCCTCGAATTTAGGCGCAATAACGAGTTCCTTGAAAAAACCCTCCCCCTGGCTTTCCGTTCGAACATCCTCGTCTCCGCTCAGCGTGATATGGATAATCCTTCGATCCTGGGGATTCAGGGGTCCAATGGTTACCGCCCTCTTCGATTTCTTCACCTTTTCCCTCATACGAAGTGCCATGTTTTCAAGGGCCGCAATCCTTCTTCCGCGGTAATTCTCCGTATCCAAAACAAGTTTTTCTTTTAACTCCCCGTACCGATGCGCGGCAATTTTGTTCATTATGTATTGCAGGGCATCAAGGGTCTGGCCGTGTTTGCCAATGACGAGGCCGCCTCCATCGCCTTTGATTTCGAGAAGAATCTTCCCCTCCCCCTCTTCCTGTGCCTCAACGCAAGCCTTGATCCCCATGAGCTCCAACATCTCACCAAGGGTCCTTCTCAGCCACGTCACCCTCTCCTCCCTTTCGTCCTCCCGCTCGGAAATGGGCTCCCAATACCCTTCCTTTTCAAAACCAAAGGGCTTTTGCGTGCCGTCGAAAGATCCACCCTTTTCCTCCAGAACCTCTTCGCCTGTGCCTTCTTCCTTCTCCAAATCCTTATCCTTCTCTTCCATTTTCGTTGCTCTCTTATTTCCGCATCTTGTTGACAAGATACTGCTGCCCTATCGTTAGAATGTTGGTAACCAGCCAATAGAGAACCAGCCCTGAGGGGAAACTCAAAAAGAGAAAGGTAAAAACGATGGGCATGAGCATCATCATCTTCGCCTGTCTCGGATCTCCCATCGCCGGGGTCATCTTCTGCTGCCATAACATTGACGCACCCATCAAAAGGGGTGATATATAAATGGGATCCCGGTACGATAAATCATTAATCCACAAGATAAACGGGGCGTGTCTCAGTTCAATGGAACCCATGAGGGCCCAATAGAGGGCGAAGAAAATCGGTATCTGTACCACCATCGGAAGGCATCCGGCCACCGGGTTGACTTTCCTCC
>DAOVIU010000201.1 GCA_030673585.1 Pseudomonadota bacterium
AAATGGAAACGGCGACCTCGGCCACCTTGATACAATGTCGGATAATATGTTCCCTCCCATTGTACCGTTTCATCAAATTCAGACATTCCCCTTTCGATGGAACTCTCATTTTCCAAGTCCGACCTTTTCCCCAAAAGGGGCTCCCTCATCCTCCGAATTACCGCCCTACTTTCGATAAAAACATATCCTTCCCTCTGAACCCTGTCAAGTTAAGCGCCTGAGGCCTTTGGAAAAATTCGCCCCTCACTGCTCAGAACTATTTTTTCGACCATTCTTGGAAAATTTCCCCCCATTTCTATTATTCGAGGCGTTGTTCGAGTATGACAATGAACGAAAAAATCTTTAATTCGCGCTCAGGGGTCGTTTTTCCGGTTTTCCAGGGATTTCTCCCTTTGAACTTTGACACTTTCCTCTCGTGCTCGTGAAGCGTGTCCGTGTCCGTGAATCGTGTTTCGTTATTCGGTGTTCGTTATCAGTTATTTGGCATTTGGTATTTGGATTTTGTAATTTGAAATTCTCCATATTTGACATTTGGATTTTGTCATTTGGATTTTCTTAACTTTGGCATTTGAACTTTGACATTTGGCATTTCTCATTGGTCATTTGGCATTTGTCATTTGATATTTGACATTTCGCCTCAAACCTCCAACCTCCCGCCTCTCACCCCCTCTCTCCCTTGAATCGTAATTGTTCCAGGTGTATATTGGCCTCTATGGGAAATCAAAAGACTCCTTAGCGGGGAAGATCCCAATGGAAAGGATCATCGATTTACGGAGCGATACGGTAACCAAACCAACACCTGGCATGAGAAAAGCCATGATGGATGCGGAGGTGGGAGATGACGTCTTTGGTGAGGATCCTACCGTCAACACCCTCCAGGAAAAAGTGGCCAATCTTCTGAAAAAAAAGGCGGCACTTTTCGTCTGTTCGGGCACCATGGCCAATCAACTGGCCATCCGAGCCCATACCCAGCATGGAGATGAGGTGATCGTAGAATCCGAAGCCCACACCTTTAACTACGAGGGTGGAGGAGGATCTGCCCTTTCCGGTGTCCAATTCCACCCATTGAGGGGGGATAGGGGTGTTTTGGACCCCTCTCAGATCGAGGATGCCATCAGGCCCCATGACCATCACTTCGCGCCCACTCGTTTGGTCTGCTTGGAAAATACCCATAATCGGGCGGGGGGAAGAGTGCACCCCATCGAGAAAATAAGGGAGACCCATCACCTGGCGAAACGATACGGGCTAGCCATGCATTTGGATGGGGCAAGGCTGCTCAATGCCAGCGTTGTATCGGGGATTCCTCCGGATACCTATGCTCGATATTTCGATTCCGTTAGCATTTGCCTGTCAAAGGGGCTTGGAGCCCCCATAGGATCGGTAATCGCGGGATCTCATGAGTTCATCGACCGGGTCCATCGCTTCAGGAAGATGTTTGGTGGCGGGATGCGTCAGGTGGGGATCATAGCCGCTGCCGGAATCTACGCCCTCGATCACCATGCTGATCGGTTAGGCCTGGACCATGCCAACGCTAAGAAGTTGGCCCAGAGGCTTTCTCGGATCAATGGGGTCAAGATCGATCCCAATACCGTGGAGACCAACATCATCGTTTTCGACGTATCCGAGACGCGCACCGATCCTCGCCGTATCGTGGAATCCCTGGAGGAGCGGGGAATCTTGATGATCCCCTTTGGGAAGGCCCTCATCCGAGCGGTGACCCATCTGGATGTAACTTCCCAGGATATTGAAAAGGCCATTGAAATGACGGCCGATGTCTTCTCAAGCCTCAAACGAAGGTCTCGATAAGCGACCTAACCAGGGAGGTTCTCCCCGTTTTCTCCCCTCCTTATGAAAGGCCCGTCCCAGCGATCTTCACCGTGAGATAGAGATCCCCATGTCTCCCGTCCGGAGATATCCGGCCCATACCCCGAAGCCTGAGGCGGGTGCCGTCCTTCATCTCGGGGGGGATGGTGACCACAACCGTCCTCCTTCTATACGGAATGGTGACGAATTTGCGAGCTCCCAACAGGGCCTCCCTCGAGGTAATGACAAGGGTCCCATGCGTGTCCAGATCTCTCTCCGGCATGGGGCGGATATGCTGAAACCGCGGCGTGCTTCGTCGCTGCAGGGCAAGCCTCTTGCTGATCCCGGTTCTCGGAAAGGCCAAGAAGAGCCTTATGGTAGCTAAACCGAAGATGAATCCCCCTATATGAGCCCCCCAGGCGACCCCGCCCGCCTGTCCATGGCTTATCGACGCATAGAGAAATTGGATTATAACCCAGTAACCCAGAAAAAAGACGGCCGGCAACTCAAAGAGGAGGGGAAAGAAGAATATGGGGACCATTGTGAGAACCCTCGAACGAGGGAAGAGGAGAAAATAGGCTCCCATAACGCCGGCGATGGACCCACTTGCTCCGATGGTTGGGAGGCGGGAATGCCAGTTGGTAGCGAGATGGATCAACACGGCGGCAATCCCGCTCAAGATATAGAATGCGACAAAACGAGATGGCCCGAGCCTGTCTTCCACGTTGTCCCCAAAAATATAGAGAAACCACATGTTCCCCAGCAGATGGAAGAATCCCCCATGGAGGAACATATAGCTGAGGAATGGAACGAGCTGTTGAAAAAAGGTGAACTTCCCCGAGATCCCCGGGTCTGAATATCGAATCGGAACCATGCCATATAGGTCAAAGATCCCCTTGAGGTATGGCCCCTGGCCCAATTGCCAGAGGAAAACAATGACATTGATTCCGATTATGGTATTTCTGATGATAGGATAGGTCCTGGACTGGATCGTATCTCGTAAGGGAATCATGGATGCTCTCTCCCGCAGCGGAGTCAAAATAGGACACCGCCCCGCCCTTGTCAAGGGGTTTCACCGTGAGTCTAATCTTCATCATTAGCTGTACTCCATACAACCACGAAGGGGGTATAGGAGTCCTCCGTTGTCCCTGAGCGTAATCTGCTGGAGAGGTGGGGTATATAACCCATCGAGGGTGAGCAGGAAGGGGAAGGCCGGCCCTTTAGAGGCTGGAAGGAGTGAGTATTCCCAGCCTGCGAATCCCGAAAGGGTCACCTCGGAAGCATCAAAACGAAGGGACAAAGGAGTACTCAAGGAATTCAGGAAACTTCCATTTTCTCTTCTCCTTGAATACCCGGGGATAAAATGTTAGAAACGAATGATTTCATAAGATACGTGGGGAAGATGCAATTAATAATGGGATTTCATGGGGGACCTCTATGGCTAAGGAACAAAACCAAGGTGAATTCGTGCTCATACTGGTGACCACAGGATCACAAGAAGAAGGGGAGGGTATCGCCCGGGCCCTGGTGGATTTGAGGCTGGCCGCCTGTGTCAATATCATCTCAGGCCTCCGGTCCATATATCGATGGAAGGGAAAGGTCTGGGACGAGGGGGAACTCCTCTTACTCATCAAGACCCGGATGGCCCTATTCCAACGGGTAGAAGGCAAGATCAAGGAACTCCACAGCTATGAAGTGCCCGAAATCGTCGCCATTCCCATAACCCGGGGATCAGCAACCTACCTCAATTGGCTGAAGGAATCGACCCCAGGGAAGTGAAACCGCGGAAAGGAGGGAGTATGCCGAAAGTCCTCATCATCTACTATTCCCGCACCGGAAATACCGAGGCCATGGCCGAGGCCGTGGAAGAAGGTGTGAAATCCGAGGGCCTCGATGTCCGATGCAAGGAGGTTAAGGATGTATCGGTCAAGGAACTCTTGCAGTACGAGGGAATCGTCATCGGTTCGCCCACCTACTACGGGACCATGGCAGGCGAAATTAAGCTCCTCTTAGACGAAAGCATCAAGTATCACGGGAAGTTGGCCGGCAAAGTGGGCGGGGCCTTCTCCTCCTCGGGGATCCTGGGCGGGGGAAATGAGACCACGGTTTTGGACATCCTGAAGGCCCTCCTCGTCCACGGCATGATCATCCAGGGAAGCTCCACGGGTCCTCACTATGGTCCCGTGGCCATTGGAAAGCCCGATGCGGGCAATCGAAACCATTGTCTCAACCTGGGGAAAAGTGTTGCCCAATTGGTTAAAAAACTGGCCTGAGATTCCGAAAATGCCCTTATCAGCCCTAATTTTCCCCCTGGCCTAGTGAAATGGGTGCCGTACAGGTATAACGCCAGTTATTAAACCGCAGCACTGCACAACTGCGGCACCGCAGCACCAGTTGTCAGGCTGCAGCGCTGCAATACTCAGGACCGAATTTCAACTGAGCTGTGGGCGTTTCAGGT
>DAOVIU010000198.1 GCA_030673585.1 Pseudomonadota bacterium
CCGGCGGGGGCCTGGGGCTCTTGTATCGGAAATGTCATCGCCGATTTCTTCGGAACCCTGGGCATTGGAAGCCTCCCCGGCGCCGTCGGCAATTTCTTCTTCGGCTTCGTCGGGTACAAGGTTTGGGGAAATATGGGATGGTTTTCGTCAAAGGCAGACCTTACTATCAGAACCAAAAAGCAGGTCTTCGAGTACATCTTGGTAGCGATCCTGTCGAGTGTCACCGTGGCGTTCATTATCGCCTGGGGATTGGAAGTATTGAAGCTCCTCCCCTTCGCCTCAATAGGGGCCGTTATCGTGACCAATAACATCATCTTTTCCACCGTTATCGGTCCCTTCCTCCTCCTGCTTCTCTACCCCAGGGCATTGAGATGGGGACTCTATTGGAAGGAGATCATGGATCAAGAGAGGGTCTCGCAGGGCATCATTCCGAGAGTCGGAGCCCTCTGCATCTGGATCGGTGCCCTGGGCGGCCTCATCACCGGATTTCTCCTCTCCACAGGACTCTATCACGGGCAACTGTTTCAGTTCGCCAAGGGAACGGCGGGGAGCGGCGTCGTGTTGGGCGTTCTCCCGTTCCTCCTCCTCTTTCTCCTCGGGTGTCTCCTGAGTTGACCCTTCAAAGCGGATGAGACGTGCTCATGGACCAAGCCCTCCAGGTGAGAAACCTCTCCTTCCAGTATAAAAGCGCGGAAAGGAAGGCCCTCAATTCGGTGAATTTCGGCGCCGAAAAGGGGGAGTTCCTGGTCATTATGGGCCCAAGCGGGGCCGGAAAGTCCACCCTGATCTCAACCCTCAACGGTCTCATTCCCCATCTCGTCGAGGGAAAAATGGAGGGGGATGTGATCGTGGACGGATGGAATACGAATGAGCATCTGACGAGGGAGTTTGCAACGAAGGTGGGGGTGGTTTTCCAGGATTTCGAAACCCAGCTCTTTTCCACCAACGTCCAATTGGAGGTCGCTTTCGGGCCGGAGAACCTGGCCGTTCCCCGCGGGGAAATCCTCCACCGAGTCCAAGAGTCACTGCGTTCCGTGGGATTGGAGGGACTCGAGGGGAGAGAACCCGTAACCCTCTCAGGGGGAGAAAAACAGCGGCTGGCCATTGCCTCCGTGCTCGCCATGCAACCAAAGCTCCTCTGCCTCGATGAGCCAACCTCCGAATTAGATCCCATGGGCAGGGACGATATCCTCGCCATCACTCGGAAGCTCAGGGAATCGGAATCCATCACCATGATCATGGTCGAGCACAGCGTTGAAGATGTCTTGGGGGCAGACCGGATTATCCTTCTCAAGGAAGGGGAAATCAGGGCAATGGGCCCTCCGACGATGATATTGAGGCAGGTGGATCTCTTACGGGAAACGGGAATCAGGCCCGTCCCCATCACGGAGCTGTTCGCCCGATGCGATTCCAAACACCTTCCTCTTACCCTTGAGGAGGGCCTGGAGTGTTTCCGCCGGGAGGGATGGAGGATCGATGAGGAAAGGTATCGATCCTTGATGGAGGCGGATAGGCTGAGGGCACATCGATACGGCCGGGTTCTCGTCGATGTACGGGGGCTCGAGTATACCTATGAGGAGGGGATTGAAGCTCTCAAGGGTATCGACCTAGAGATCAGGGAGGGGGAGTTTGTGGCCATCGTGGGGGAGAATGGGTCCGGGAAGACCACCCTCATCAAGCATTTCAATGGGCTCTTGGTTCCGACCAGAGGGGAAGTGCGGGTAGAAGAGCTTGAGGTGAGCGAGACGGACATGCTGCAGTTGGCGCGAAGGATCGGGTTCGTCTTCCAAAATCCGGACCATCAGATCTTTGCGGAACGGGTCGTCGACGAAGTCTCCTTCGGGCCCAGAAATCTCGGCTTTCCCGAGGAAGCCATCGCCGAGACGGTCGACAGAGCCCTGGAGGCGGTTGGCCTCCTGGATTCGACGGAAGCCGATCCCTTCTCACTAACCAAGGCGGAAAGGCAGCGAGTAGCCGTCGCATCGGTGCTTGCCTCCGCGACGAAGGTGATCGTATTGGACGAGCCGACAACGGGCATGGATTACCGGGAGAGCCTAAGGATGATGGAGCTCATCCGGGAGTTGAACGAAAAGGGACACACCATCATCATGGTGACCCATACCTTGTGGATCGTCTCCCGTTATGCCCACAGGGTGATCGTCATGAAGGATGGAAAAATCATGCGGGATGGGAAAACGAGGGAAATCCTTTCGGACCTTGCTGGGCTGAAGGAAGCCTGCCTAAAGCCGCCACAAATGGTGGTGTTTGGGGGGAAATTGGGGGATTTCACCTTCCTTTCCCCCGAAGAATGCGGGAAATGCCTCGCGCCATGAGCTTTTACCTCTATCTGGACAAGAAAACCCCCGTTCATGGGCTCGATCCGAGGACGAAGCTGTTCATCCTCTTGAGCAGCTTCATCGTCGCGTCAATACAACAGCATCCCCTCTCCGCAATGGTCGTGGCCATGACCATCCTTGCCCACGCTTTGCTCTCGGGATCCCTCGCAAATATCCGGAGGCTTGCCGGCCTCTTGACGGCCATTGGAATCCTGACGGTTCTCCTCTGGTCCATCCAGGCGCAGGGGGTGAGACCTCTTTTCTGGAAATTCCAGGTTGAACCCGTCCTTTACGGGATCTCCACTGCCATAAAGATCGATAGCATGATCGTTGCGGGAATGATCTTCCTTTCCACTACCAAGAACGAGGAGGTGGCCATCGGGTTGGTTAAATTGGGCCTCCCTTACTCGTTCACCTTCGCCTTCTGTACGGCACTGCGGCTGGCCCCCACCGTCATGGGATCCGCAAGGATGGTGGCCCAAGCCCAGAAATCCAGGGGACTCGACCTTCACGAGGGAGGGCTCCTGTCCAGGATGAAGAAATATATTCCCCTCCTGGTCCCCATTTTCCTAATCACGCTTCGCTACACCAACCAACTCTCCATGGCGCTAGAGTCCAAGGGCTTCCGCGCCATGGAAAAACGAACCTTTCTCCTCGAGGCCAGATTCACGGGAAGGGATTATTGGGTGGCCTTCGCCCTTATCATAATCTTAATCATAGCCATTTGGCTGAGGATCAAGGGGCTCGGACAAATCGAGGGGCTCGTCCTATAGTTTCTCTTCCGAGCCCACCGTCTTGTCCCGAAACCCCGCGAGCTTTGGGGCCGAAATCCCTTGACAAAGGGAGTAGCGACATATTATATGCCATGTAACGTAACGAGGGCTCGCCTGCGAGCTGAACGGGATTTGTCGAAAAGGAGCGAATCGATGCGTTATTCCCAGTACATGCTTCCAACCCTCAAGGAGGATCCCGCGGAAGCGGAAGTGGCCAGCCACAAGTTGATGTATCGGGCGGGAATGATCAGGAAATTGGCGGCGGGGATATACTCATACTTGCCCCTGGGATTGAGGGTCATCCAGAAGGTGGAGAGAATCATCAGGGAGGAGATGAACCGCGCTGGAGCCCAGGAGGTCCTGCTGCCCTGTATCCACCCCGCCGAGTTGTGGATCGAGAGCCACCGATGGGAGGAATATGGGAAAGACCTCCTCCGTATGAAGGACCGCCATGACCGGGAATGTTGTTTCGGGTCCACCCATGAGGAGGTCATTACCGATATCGCGCGGCGCGAGATTCGCTCTTATCGGCAGATGCCGGTGAACCTCTACCAGATCCAGACCAAGTTTCGAGATGAGATTCGTCCCCGATTTGGGTTGATGAGGGGCAGGGAATTCATCATGAAGGACGCCTATAGCTTCGATATCGATGAAGCCGGCCTGGATGTAAGCTACGGGAAGATGTATGAGGCTTACAGCAGGATCTTCACCAGGTGTGGATTGAGCTTCAAGGTCGTGGAGGCGGAAACGGGCCTCATCGGCGGGACGGCATCCCACGAGTTCATGGTGCTGGCCCAAACGGGAGAGGAGACTATCGTCAGCTGTCGATCCTGTGATTACGCGGCAAACATCCAGAAAGCGGAGACCAAGAGAACGCGGCCTCGGGCCAGGCGCCCGGGAAAAACCCCGAAGCCCCTCGAGAAGGTGGAAACGCCCGATATGAAAACGGTGGCAGCGGTAACCGAATTCCTCAACGTCAGGCCCCAGGATTTGGTAAAAACGCTCATCTTCGAAACGGACCAAGGGGTTGTTTCGGCCCTGATAAGGGGTGACCGCGAGATCAACGAATCGAAGCTCCAAAACCTCCTGGGATGTAAGGAGGTAAAACTGGCCTCCGACGATGTAGTGCACGAGTTGACCGACGCTCCCAAGGGATTTGCGGGACCAATAGGGC
>DAOVIU010000141.1 GCA_030673585.1 Pseudomonadota bacterium
CCATGAGCCCCTGGAGGAGTTCTTCCATGGGAACCTCCCTTTCATCGAGGAAGATCCTGTGATCTCGGGTAATGCTGATGGAGAGATATTCTTCCCTGTCAATGGGTGACGTCTCTGCCTTCGGGAGAAGGACCGGGATCCCCTTATGGATCGTCATGGAAAGCATGGTGTAGATGAAGAAGATGAGGAGCAAGAAGACGACGTCGATGAGGGGTATCATTTCAATCCTTGCCCTTCTCATGGGTGCACCTTTTAGCCGCATGGGTCGATCGCTCCCTATTTTTCCGATTTGGCGTTTTGCTGTTGAAAGGTAATTTCCAGGCTCGTGCCGAATCTTTCCAATTCCTTGGAGGCGGATTGAATCTTGGACAGAAAGTAGTTATACGGTAGGAGGGTCATCATGGCTACTCCCAGGCCTGTTGCCGTCGTAATCAGGGCCTGGGCGATACCGCCGGTTACTACCTGGGGGTGTTCTATCCCGGCTAGACCGAGGATGTCGAAGGAATTGATGATCCCGACGACGGTGCCGAAAATTCCCAACAGGGGTGCCACCGTGATAATGGTATCGAGGATATTCAGATATTTCCCCATCTTTTTGATCTCCTCCTCCGCTCCCATTTCCAGGGCACTTGGGAGGGAATAATGACGGTGGGCTATCCCCCCCAAGAGCATTCGAACGATGTAATCCTTTGATTGTCTTCCCAGCTCCCAGGCCGATTCGTAATCCTCTTTTTCGGCCAATTCCAGGATTTGGCCCACCCGGACTTCATCCCTGTTCCTGCTGAGGTGTAGCCAAAAGAGGGCCCGTTCGAATATGATGGCCAGGGAAATGATGGAGCAGATGAGGAGAGGGTACATCACGGGTCCCCCCTTGAGAAAGAAGTTGAGCATCATGCCCTCCTTTGATGTCAAAAACCCAGCCTCCATGAGGAAGGGCTGGGTTCACTATGCCTTCACCATCTTCCATGGAAGACTCATGTGAAGTCTATTCAGGCGGGTTTTCTGGCTTGTGGGTCAACCTACTCCTTGCACCTTCCCATCCTTCGATGAACTCAGGACAGTGGCCTTCGCAAGTTTCGCCCCTCGGCATCCCAGGGCCTAGCATCCCCGATTACCCGAAGAGTCCTTCGCATATGAAGAATCCCCACTCACAGCGGCCTGGCCGCGACGGATTTTCACCGTCTTCCCCGACAACGACCTAAATAGCCTATTTTTTTTGGAAAAATTAGCATAGAATCCGGTTGGCGTCAATATCCTCTTTGCCGAAGTTTCATTGGTTTACGGGGGATACCATTGTCCTTTCGCTTCACTAAGAACGATTAACGGAAATTCCTTGATGTTCGCTCCAGGGAATCCGGCCAACAACCCTTTCTGCAGTGACCCTTCTCCAGCACATTACGCGCATGGAGAAAGCTGTCCTTTTATCGACCTTCTCCTCTTCGGGGCGCGGCCAGAACTACGCTGATATTGATCTTCGATCTTGTCATAGCGCTTTTACGGGTTGGGAACCTCTCGGGTGGATCCCGCAGAAGCCCGGGGGGTTTCTGGCCCCCGTGGTTGACAATGTTCGGTAAGTATTCTATTTTTTTAATAAATCCTTAATATCGTGGGTATTTTGATGATAGCGAGGTTATTACCCTTCGTTTCCAGGCCATCGCGGTACCTGGGTAGCGAGGTCAACGCGTTTCATAAAGACCCCAAGAAAGTCAGGCTCAAGTTCGCCCTCGCCTTTCCGGATGCCTATGAAGTGGGCATGTCCCATGTCGGCCTTCAGATCCTCTACTCCATTCTCAACTCACGGGACGACGCCGCCTGTGAGAGGGTTTTTGCGCCGTGGATTGATATGGAGGCCATTCTGAGGGATAAGAGGATGTCTCTGGTGTCCCTGGAATCGGGGTTACCCCTGAGGGATTTCGACATCATCGGCTTTTCCCTACAGTATGAGCTGAGTTTCACAAACGTACTCAATATGCTGGAACTCTCATCTATTCCCCTATTGGCCGATGAGCGGGACGAGCGTGATCCCATCGTTATAGCCGGCGGGCCATGCACCTTCAACCCCGAACCCATGGCCGAGTTCTTCGATGCCATCCTCATTGGGGAGGGGGAGGAGGCAATCCTGGAAATCGCCGATACCTTTGCCCAGTGGAAGGAGGCCCGGGGCGATAAGGGTTCGCTGTTAAGGGAATTCTCAAAGGTACTCGGTATGTATGTCCCTAGCTTTTTCAAGGTGCGATATAACCATGAAAACACTATAGCGGAGATCGGATCCTTGGCGGGAGGAGCGGACCGGGTTAGAAAGAGGCTAATTCGTGACTTGGATGAGGTCATCCACCCCACCCGTCCCGCCCTTCCCTTTATGAAGGTCATCCATGATAGGCTAACCGTGGAGATCGCCAGAGGCTGCAAGAGGGGTTGCCGATTTTGCCAGGCTGGCTACATCTATCGACCGTATCGAGAGAGAAGCCTTGATCACGTAAAGGGGATTATCCATGATGGGCTAGGCGCGACGGGATACGAAGAGATTTCCGTGCTCTCCCTGAGCGCTGGCGATTATTCCTGCATCCGGCAACTCTTGACGGATGTGATGGGCCAATACGCCGGGGAAAGGGTGGCGGTTTCCCTTCCCTCCATGCGGATCGAGACCCTGACTCAGCAAATGATGGACCAAATCTTGAGGGTTCGAAAAACCGGATTTACCTTGGCCCCAGAAGCCGGAACACCCAGACTGAGGGGGGTGATAAACAAAGGTATTGAGGAGGATGGGTTGTTCGAGGCCACCGGGCATCTCATACGCAGGGGGTGGAAATCAATTAAGCTCTATTTCATGGTCGGCCTTCCCACAGAGAGGGAAGAGGATCTCCGGGCAGTGGTGGATCTATCCCGGAGGCTTCGCTTCATGGGAGGGAGGGGTAGGGCTTCAATCCATGTAAATACCAGTGTTTCGACCTTTATCCCCAAACCCCACACCCCATTTCAATGGGAACCTCAAATCCCCCTGACGGATATGCTGGACGGACATACCTACTTGAGATCTCAACTACGCGGACAGGGTTTAAGGCTAAAATGGCAAGACCCGCGCATGAGCCTTCTGGAGGGGGTGTTCGCAAGGGGAGATCGGAGGCTTTCGCGAGTTCTCATGGAAGCCCACCGCATGGGTTGCCGTTTCGATGGGTGGGGTGAACATTTCCGGTTCGATTTGTGGGAGAGGGCATTTGACTCCTGCGGGTTGAGCATGGAATTCTATGCTAATCGCAGGAGGACCTTTTCGGAGGTTCTCCCGTGGGACCACGTAGATTCCGGAATAGAGAAGCCCTTCCTCCTTCGGGAGTGGGAAAAGGGCATGAGGGGAGAAACCTCTCCTCAGTGCGGTGTGGATTCCTGTGAGGGCTGTGGGGTATGTGGTCGTGACGGTGTGGGACTGCAGTTGAAACGGGAGGTTTCCTCCGGGGTGAGCATCCGTCGGGGAAGGCGGGCAGGTTCACCAATACGCATTCAGGCGAGGGTTTTTAAACTGGGGGAGGCGAGGTTTCTATCTCACCTCGAGATGATAACGGCCTTTCATCGAGCGGCGAGAAGGGCTCATCTGCCCCTGGCATATTCTCAGGGGTTTCATCCCTTACCCAAAATCCGCTTTGAGGAAGCGCTCCCCCTTGGCGTGGAAAGTCTAGCCGAGGTTGCGGAATTTGAGGTCCTCGAGCCGATAAAGGCTGGGGTCTTCATGCAGAAGCTCAATGAGGAGTTGCCGGAGGGACTGGAAGTTTTATCGCGCGAATGGACTTCCCCCTCACGAAGGATGAGTCACACCAGGGAAGCCCACTGGTGTGTTTTGGGCTTTTCGCATCTCAACGGGTTTCAGGAGAAGATCAACGCTTTCTTGGAAAGGGATCACCTCATTCATCCTCAAGTGAGGAAGGGGGGTGCCGGGGAAATCGACCTTCGTTCCACGGTGGTAAAAGTTGGGATACGGGACACGATCCCTTTGCCGGACATGGATACCAGTACCCTTCCCGCCTCATTCGGGGAGCTGTTGAATTGGAGGGGTGGAGTCATCGAATTTACCTTGAGGGAAAAAGACGGACGCAGACCACGGGCAAGGGAAGTGGTAAGTTGGGTTTTCGGCCTCACCGAAGAAGAGGTGAAGGGATTGCGCCTTATTAAATTGGTCGAAACGTAAGGGAGACTATCTCATGTCAAACCAACTCGTCATAAACTCCACCCCATATGAGACGAGGGTGGCCCTGTTGGAAGACGGCATGCTCGTGGAGGACTATATCGAGAGGACAAAGGGGAGGAGCATTGTCGGCAATATCTATAAGGGGAAGGTGATTAGGGTCTTACCTGGAATGCAGGCGGCATTCGTGGATATCGGTTTGGAAAAGGCGGCCTTTCTCTACGTCTCCGATGTTTACAGGGATATCGAGGAATATCATCTCATGTTGGAAGGGGGCTCGGATGGAGAAGGGGATTATGAGTTCGAGGTGCAAGGGTTTCCCGGTTATCTTTCCCAGCCTTCACAGATCGAGGACCTGTTGTGTGAAGGACAAGAAATCCTCGTGCAGGTCTCAAAGGAGCCCATTGGGACAAAGGGAACGAGGGTTACGTCCCACTTCACCCTTCCAAGCCGCTACCTCGTTCTCATGCCCACGGTTGACCATGTCGGTGTTTCCAGGAGGATTAAGGACCAGAGCGAGAGAAGGCGATTGATCGAGATCATCCAGGGGATCAAGCCCCAAGGAGTGGGCTTTATCGTGAGAACGGCCAGTGAGGGGGCGGATGAGGATTTGTTCAAGGGCGACATAGATTTTCTGCTGAAGCTATGGGATAACATTCAGGCGAAAAAGGAAAATTGCTCAGCGCCTTCCCTCATCCACAGCGATCTGAATATCGTGCTCCGTGTCATTCGGGATCTCCTCTCGCCGGAGGTGAACAGGGTCGTCGTCGACGACCGGCAGGAATATCAGAATATCATTAACTTCACCAAGACCTACATGCCAAAACTTAAATGCGACATCCAAATGTATGAGGGCACGGAACCCGTATTCGATGCCCACGGAATCGAGATGGAGATCGATAAGAGCTTGGGGAGGAAGG
>DAOVIU010000297.1 GCA_030673585.1 Pseudomonadota bacterium
ACCCCCTCGTCCTCCTCTTTATCGCCTGCGTCCTCGTGGGTCTGTCCCTCTCCATGTTTGGGCTCTATGAAATCAGAATGCCAGCCTCATTGACCGAGATTGCCGGGAAATCGACACAGGGAGTCTTCGGGGCCCTTCTCATGGGCCTGACCGTGGGGATTCTGGCTGCTCCCTGTATCGGGCCCTTTATCATCGGGCTGTTGTCCTACGTTGGGCGGAAGGGCGATCCAGTCCTTGGATTTTGGACCTTCTTCGTCTTGGCCTTAGGCATGGGAACCCCATTCCTCTTTCTGGGTACCCTCTCGGGGAGCCTCAACAGACTTCCACGTTCCGGGGAATGGTTGGTATGGGTGAAGAGGATTTTCGGATTCGTTATGCTGGGGATGGCCGTCTATTTCTTGCGCTACCTCATGTCCAACGAGCTCTATTGGCTCCTGCAGGTCTCTATCGCAGTTGCAGGCTCCATCTATTTGGGATGGGTCGAGAAATCGGGGAAGGGGCTAACAGGATTCCGACGAATTAAATGGAGTACGGGCATTCTCGGCCTTCTCTTTTCCTCCTATCTCTTTTTAGCGCCCGGTCACCTCTTCTTCCATCGGCAAGGCATTCAATGGCTCGACTATGATGAGGCTCAAATTCAAAAAGCCTTAGCTCAGGCAAAACCCGTCATCATCGATTTCACGGCCGACTGGTGTGTACCCTGTCGCGAATTGGAGCACCGAACATTTGCGTCCCCCCGGGTAATCGCCGAGGCAAAGCATTTTTTCACGTTAAAGGTGGATCTCACCCACTCGGCCAAACCCGAGAATCGATCTCTTACGGAAAGGTACCGTATTAAGGGTGTTCCCACGGTCATTTTCCTCGACCGAAACGGCAAGGAGATCGAAAGCCTCCGTTTTTATGAGGTAATTGAGCCCGAGGAATTCTTACAAAAGATGGAGGAAGCCCTCGGGGCGCATTAGGACATAGTATCGGAGGATCTATTGTGTTCGGAGGGAAGATCTCCTGAAACAGAAATATGACTAAGGAGAGAAATGAATGATGTCTGGAAGAGTAGCCCGAAAGCTTTTGAGCGTTTTCACCCTCCTCATGGTGACCTCGCCTTTGAACGGATTGGCTTATCCCCAGGAGAAGTCCGACCAGCAGATCAGGGAATACAGGGAGAGGAGGAACCGATTTTTCAAGGAGCATCCCCGTTCACCTCTGGATGAATCACAACGAAGTAATTTCAAAGGGTTAGAATATTATCCCATCGACCTCAAGTATCGCTTCGAGGGAAAGATCGAGCGATATAAATACCATATCATGAACCCCAAATACTACGCCAATTTCTTAACCAATAAAGGGGTAAAGAAGAGATACATCCGTTATGGAAGGGTTCGATTTCAACTCAACGGTAAGGAATATATAACGCAGCTGTATAAGTCGCCTGGCAGCGACCATCTCTTTATCCCCTTTAGGGATAAGACCAACGGAGATGGGACGTACGAGGGAGGCCGCTATCTCGATGCAGAGATCATCATGCCTGGATATAAAACGGTCATCGATTTCAATATGGCGTACAATCCCTCCTGTGTCTATAACGAGAGGTACATCTGCATCATCCCCCCGGATGAGAATAATTTCGATGTGGAGATCAAAGCCGGGGAGAAGGCCTTTAAATAGCCAGGTCGAATCTATTATACGAAATATTTTTGTGATCTGATCATATAGGAACTCATTAGTTTTGCCCCAGCTACAACATCCTAACTGGGATATTGGAATAATGGAATACTGGAATGATGGGGTAAGAAGAAGAAAAACAAAAAATCCGTCGTTTCCGGTTTTGATACCCAATATTCCACTATTCCAACAATCCATCATTCCAATTCCCCACGAGATTACGCTCAGGAATAAAGGAATCCCCCAGAAAGCAAGGGAACTCCGGCAGGCCATAATCCACCATCTAATTGATGCTCAGTTCTACTGAAAAATACCCCTTCCGCTCTCTGAACGAAATTTCTGACCCGTTCTAAGGCTCGGTCGTTCGAATTCTCAAACTCGGCCTTGCGGCCTCAAACAACGGAAATTCGCCCCTTCAGGGACACTCCCCTCGCCAAGACGGGTGCCCCAGAAATTTCGTAATCTCCGCTCCAGGGGCATTTTTCAGTCTGAATTCTTTGGCTGATGTATCAGCACATCTATAGGCATGTGGGTGAACGAAAAAATTCCAATTTTGCTTTTATTTTCAGTAGTTGCAGATATAGGCGGTGGATTCCGGCAGGATTCTCCCCTTGACAAAGGGAATGATATTTGTTAAACGTCTTTGCATTTAGTTTGTGAAATTTTTTTCAAAATATAGGCTATCACCGATGAGACTGAGACTAAAGACCCCCTTTTTGTCATCGCTCCTTTTCTTCCTATCCCTTTTTTCCCTCCTCGTGGTCTGCTCCGCCCAGGAATTGAAATTCCATGAGGAGCTGGAGCTCGCCAAGAAGAAGTATAAGATCCGCGGAAGGGAATACTGTTTGGAGTGTATCGACAACTCCAAATGCCTGGAGTGCCATGAAAATATCGATGTGACCAAATTCGCCAAATCGGTGCATGGAGCCAATTCCTGTAATAGCTGCCACTGGGATATCACCGATATCGAGGTACACACGGAAGAGGGGGGCAGAATCCATGTCGAGCCGGTCACCTGCCACCGATGTCATAAGGTTGAAGGTGCCGAACATTACGCCAGCGCCCATTTCATCAACGATGTGAGATGTGCCGACTGCCATGTGAAGATCCATGAAATCACACCCTGGGGTGGTAATAAGGCACGGGTAATTACAACATGCACGATATGCCATGAGGACGATGGGTATTCGGAGAGCATCCACGGGGAAGTGGCTTTGGCTGGGAACAAGGACTCGGCGAACTGCTCGGATTGTCACGGGCTCCATAAGATCCCCATCCTTTCCGGGGAGGAGCCTGAGAACCTTGAATTTCGCCGCACTTTCCATACGGCGGTTTGCCAGAAATGCCATGCCGATGAGGAGATGATGAGGCGAAATAAGGTCACGCTCATCGCCAACGAAACCTACGAGGAGAGCTATCACGGCAAGGTGGAATACCTGGGGTATCCTACCTTCGTGGCGGGGTGTGCCGATTGCCATGGCTACCACAGCGTCTTGAGGCCGGAGAATCCCAGTTCGACCATTTCCGAGAATAGGCTTGTCGAAACCTGCGGCAAATGTCACACCAAGGCCAATGC
>DAOVIU010000105.1 GCA_030673585.1 Pseudomonadota bacterium
CCGTGGCATTTGGCCACCTCTATCTCGGCCTCCCCCTGGACGTTAATGATCGGAACCTCGTAGGGACAGATCCGAACGCACGTTAGACAGGCTGCGCACTTCTCCCCTTCAACCCGGGCCACGATTCCGCTTACGGTAATGTTCTCCTTGGAGAGCAACGTTGAAGCCCTCGCAGCCGCGGCATTTGCCTGTGAGATGGTCTCGCTGATGAGCTTCGGGGCATGGGCAGAGCCGCAGACGTACATTCCATCGGAAGCCAAATCCACGGGCCTCAGTTTCATATGGGCCTCCAGGAAGAAATCCTCCGCTGTCCGCTGGATCTTCAGGAGCTTGGCCAATTCCTCGTTCTCCCTTGGGACGGCGGCCGAACTCAATACGAGGAGATCTGCATTGACCTCCATCCGCTCATCGAGGATGGAATCCATGAGGGAGATCATGAGCGAATCCCCGTCGACTCGAACCTCAGGCTTTTTCTCCGGCTCATAGTGGGCAAATCGAATTCCCGCTGACCTCGCCCTGGCATAGTGTTCCTCCATGAGACCATAGGTCCGAATATCCCGGTAGAGGATATGGAGTTCAGCTTGGGGATTGATTTCCTTCAATTTCAGACCATTTTTGATGGCCGTACCGCAGCAGGTTCGGCTACAGTACGGCCGCTCCTCATCCCTCGAGCCCACGCACTGGATCATCACAACCCGCTTCTTTTCAGCAACCTCCTCGGGTCTCTTAGCCATGAGCTCTTCGAACTCCATTTGGGTCATGACCCTTGGATCCTGCCCGTACAGATATTCCCGGGGCTTCGCCTCCTCGGCCCCCGTGGCAACGATGACCGTACCGTGCTCGATCTTCCGGTACGTCATACCAGGGGCGATCATCAAGCCCGTGGTGAAATTCCCCTGGGACCCGCTGAAGTCCACCACCAGGGCATTGGTGATTACGTGGATCAATGGATTCTCACGAACTCGTGCAATGGTCTCCTCCAAAAATGATTGGATATCCTCGCCCTCGAGGGTGGAGAAGATATTCCTCAAATGCCCCCCCAGTTCGGCCTCCTTTTCAATCAGGTATACCTCAAATCCCCCTTCACCCAACTTGAGGGCAGCCGTCATTCCCGCTATCCCCCCGCCGATGACCAACCCCTTCTGGATAACCTCCAGTGATTGCTCGGCCAGGGGTTCGATGAATTCAGCTCTGGCTACCGCCATGCGGACCAGGTCCTTGGCCTTCTCCGTAGCAGTCCCCTTATCGCGCATGTGCACCCAGGAACACTGATCCCGAATATTGGCCATCTCGAAGAGGAATTTGTTCAACTGGGCTTCCCGTATGGTCTCCTGAAATAACGGCTCGTGGGTTCGCGGCGAACAGGAGGCAACGACTACCCGGTTGAGGCGGTGTTCGTCAATGGCTTCCTTTATCTTCTCCTGGGTATCCTGGGAACAGGTATAGAGATTCTGGTCGGCAAACTCCACGTTTGGAAGGGAACGTGCGTACTCCATCACCTCCGGGACATTCACGAAGCCGCCTATGTTTATCCCACAATGACAGACGAAGACGCCGATGCGGGGTTCTCCATCTCGAACGTCCAACTCCTCAGGGTACTCCTTCTTCACGGTGAGGGTACCCCTGGCCTCCGATATGACCCCCGAGGCGCAGGCCACCGCCCCACTGGCCTGAGCCACCGTCTCCGGAATATCCTTGGGACCTTGAAAGGCACCACAGGCATAAATCCCTGGCCTCGAAGTGGAGAGAGGGGCCAGGGGATTCGTCTTGCAGAAACCGTATCGATCAACCTCCACCCCTATCCTCTGGGCTAATTCGACCACTTTCTCTGAGGAGACCATGCCCACGGAAAGCACCGCCAGGTTGAACTCTTCCTCCCTGATCTCTCCCGCCTCGTCAATATAGGTAACAACCAAGTCCTTCGTCTTAAACCGTTCCCTTATCCGTGACACCATGCAGCGAATGAACCGAACGCCATACTCCTCCTTTGCCCTTTCGTAGTAGAGGTCGAAGCCCTTCCCGTGAGCCCTCACGTCCATGTAGAAGATGGTGGGTTTTACGAATCCCACGTGTTACTTGGCGATGATGGCTTCCTTCGTTGCATACATGCAGCAGATGGAGGAACAGTAATCGTTGCCGCACGAGATATCCCTCGACCCAACGCATTGAATGAAGGCGATCTTCTCCGGAATGGTTCCATCGGAGGGCCTCAAAAGGTGGCCCCTGTAAGGGCCTGAAGCACTGAGCAATCTCTCGAACTCAATACTGGTGACTACGTTATCGAAGACACCGTATCCAAACTCCGGCCTCTTTGCGGCATCGAAGACTTCATAGCCCGGGGATAGGATAATACTGCCGACCTCTATGGACTCGGTCCTTTCCCGATCGCCGTAATTCACGGCCTTGGCCAAACAAACCCTCTCGCAGAGGCCACATCCGATACACTGTTCCCGGTCGACGGCAAATACCTTGGGAACCGCCTGGGCATAATTGATGTAGATGGCGGACCTGCGGCTCATCCCCTCATTGTAGGTATCGATGGCGCTGACGGGGCAGTGCTTGCTGCACTCGGCACATCCGGTACACTTCTCCTCATCTATGTACCGAGGCCTTCTGATGAGGGTGACTTTAAAGTTGCCGGGTTCCCCTTCTACCGATTCCACCTCTGAGTTGGAGATAACCCGAATATTGATATGTCTTCCACACGCCACCAACTTGGGGGACATGATGCACATGGAACAGTCATTGGTGGGGAAGGTCTTATCCAGTTGAGCCATATACCCCCCGATGGTTGGGGAGTTATCGACGAGATAAACGAGGAAGCCCGCCTCGGCCAGATCGAGGGATGCTTGCATTCCACCAATTCCCCCTCCTACCACCAGTACGGCTCCGATCTTGCCACCGTTTTTTTCCATCGCTTCCATGGATTTCATCAACTCCGCACGTAGGTGGGGACTCTCCCCTCTCCCTCGTGTACGGCTATCCTCCCCTCCCCGATGAGGTCAACGAGATATGCCAATACCCGTTTTACCGTGAGCCCGAGGATCGATCCGATCTCCTCGGAGGAGAGTGATTTCCCATTGAGGAGCAAGGTGATATGGTTCTTGATGTACTCATCCTGAAGGGCCGATTCCATGAGCCCGTGGTATTCCTCCGGCCTCACCGTCTCCCCGTAGACGTTTTCCCCCTCCAGAAGCGCATCTTCCTTTCCCACCAACCATCTGACCTTTTCCCCTTCCAATGCCCCTTTTGCCGCAAGGAGTCTCAGTCTCCCCTTTTCTTCCAGTTTCAATGGTCCCAAATCCCGGAGGGCTTCGGTGAAATTCCTTACCACTTCCGCGAATCGTTGTCCCTCTCCCGCCGAAACCCAATCCAGCATGAACCTGCCCGTCTCTATGCCTGCCATCTCCAATGCCTCTCCCGTAAGGCGCATCTTCTTCTCCGCCTGAATATTTCCCGTCAGATAATGACAATCCCCCGGGTGACATCCCAAGACCATCACGCCATCGAAACCGGACAGGAGTCCCTCCGGAATAAAGATTGGATCAACCCTGCCGGAGCACATCACGCGGATGACTCGAATGGTGGGAGGATATTGAAACCTGGATATACCGGCAAGGTCCGCACCCGCGTAAGCACACCAGTTACAGAGAAAGGCGAGAATCTTTGGCTGAAAATCCTGCTGCTGCATCGTCCTGACAGCCTGTTTCGCTTTCTGGAGGTCTGGAATCACTTTCCTCAACCCCTCCCGGCCCCCTTACGGATCGGCATAAGGGCCTCGATCTGGGCAACCAGCTCCTCGTCCGAGAAGTGCCTCATGGTGATCGCTCTTTGCGGACAGCTGGCGCTGCAAACGCCGCATCCCTTACAGGAAGCGGCAATGGTCTCGGCCTTATCCCCATGGTCGGTCTCCCTGACCCGAATGGCGCTGTAGGCACAGAGCGACTCGCAGAGGGCACACGCGATGCATTTCGTCTCATCCACTGATGAGATGATGGGCAGCACGCTGACGTAACCCTTGGAGAGCAACGTGACCGCCCTCGCCGCAGCGGCCTTGGCTTGAGAGATGGACTCACTGATCAATTTGGGAAAATGAGCCATCCCCGCCAAAAAGATCCCGTCGGTGGCAAAATCCACGGGCCTCAACCTCATATGGGCTTCCAGGAAGAAGCCGTCCTCGGTGAGGGGAATCTTCAGGAGCTTTGCCAACTCCTCATTCCCTCGGGGAATAATGCCGGCCGATAAGACAAGCCGATCGGGATTCAGCACCATACGCTCGTTGGTGACCGGCTCCGTGAAGGAAAGGTTAATCGAGCCCGCCTCGATGGCGACCTGTGGCTTTTCCTGAGGATCATAGGGAATAAAGGTAATCCCCTCATTTCGAGCCTTGGTGTAGTATTTCTCCATGAGGCCATAGGTTCGAATATCCCGATAGAATATATAGACCTCCGCCTGCGGATTTCTCTCCTTGATCTTCAAACCGTTCTTTATGGCCAGACTGCAGCAGATGCGGCTACAATTGGGCCTCTCCTCGGTTCTGGACCCTACACATTGAATCATGGCGATGGTTTCGGTTTCGGAAAGAAAACCTTGATCACGGGCGATCATTTCCCCCAATTCCCTCTGGGTCATAACCCGGTCATCCTGCCCGTACAGATACTCGGAGGGCTTGAGCTCTTCCGCCCCTGTGGCCACGATCACCGCCCCGTGCTCGAGCTCCTCTTCGGTGTCGTCGGGACTCCGAATCTTGGTTTTAAAGTTCCCCATGTACCCGGAAAACCCGGTCACCTCCGTATCCGTGAAGACGTGGATGCGCGGATGATCCGCCACATCCTGAACGGTCTTACGGAGCAGCTGCTGAACGTCATTCCCCTCCAAGGTCTCGGTCATGTGGCTCAGGTTTCCCCCTAACTCGGGACCCCTCTCCAGGAGATAGCAGTCAAACCCATGATTGGCCAGCTCCAGGGCGGAGGTCATGCCCGCCAGTCCTCCCCCGATGACGAGACCTTTATCGATGACCTCTGCTACGGGCTCCTCCAGAGGTCTGGAGAGGCGGGCCTTGGCAACCGCCATCTGAACCAGTTCCTTCGCCTTCTCCGTTGCCTCTTCGGGCTCGTGCATATGCACCCACGAACATTGATCGCGGATATTGGACATTTCGAAGAGATACTTGTTGAGACCTATCTCTCGAATGGTCTCCTGAAACAGCGGCTCGTGAGTACGGGGTGAGCAGGAGGCAACCACCACCCGGTTCAAATCGTGTTCTTCCACCGCCTGCTTTATCTTCTCCTGGGTATCCTGGGAACAGGTATAGAGGTTCTCCTCCACGTAGACCACATCCTGCAGCCCCTTGGCGAATTCCCTCACCTGAGGCACATCCACGACGCCGCCGATGTTAATCCCACAATGGCAGACGAAGATCCCGATACGGGGGTCCTCCTCCGATATATCCTTCTCGGGGGGGTACTCCTTTTCCCTGACGAGCGTCCCCCTGACCGAGGCGAGGGCAGATGAGGCGCTTGAAGCAGCTCCGCTTGCCTGAGCCACCGTCTCCGGGATATCCTTGGGTCCCTGAAAAGCCCCGCAGGCATAGATCCCCGGCCTTGAGGTAGCAAGGGGTGAGAACTCATCCGTCTTGCAGAACCCATAGGCATCGAATTCCAACCCCAGCTGTTCCCCCAGTTCACGCGCACCCTTGGGGGGAGTCA
>DAOVIU010000160.1 GCA_030673585.1 Pseudomonadota bacterium
GCTCCAATACAGTGGAGCTCCCCCCTGGCTAGCATGGGCTTCAGGATGTTGCTGGCGTCCATGGCGCCCTCGGCAGCACCTGCCCCGACTACGGTGTGAAGTTCGTCGATGAAGAGGATGATCTGTCCTTCCGCTTCCTGAATTTCCTTGAGCACGGCCTTCAGCCTCTCCTCGAACTCACCCCGATACTTGGCCCCGGCAATCAAAGTCCCCATATCCAGGGCGATGAGACGGCGGTTCTTGAGGCCGTCGGGAACGTCTCCCCTGATCATCCTGAGAGCTAAACCCTCCACGATGGCCGTTTTTCCCACACCGGGATCTCCTATGAGGACGGGATTGTTTTTGGTCCTTCGGGAGAGGATTTGGATTACCCGCCGGATCTCTTCGTCCCTGCCGATAACGGGGTCGAGCCTTCCCTGGGTGGCCATCTGAGTCAGGTCACGGCCGTAGCGTTCCAGGGGTTGGTAGGTTTCTTCGGGAGTGTGACTGGTCACCCGCTGATGGCCCCGAATGGATGCCAAGACCTTCATGAGATTGTCGCGGGATACGCCGGCACGGGAGAGGACCTGTCCCGCGGGGGCCGAATCCCCCTCATCGACTATGGCCATAAGGAGGTGTTCAACGCTCACGTATTCATCTTTCAGATTGCCCGCCTCCCTTTCTGCCGCGTCCATGAGCCGACTCAACCTCTGGCTCACATACATTTGGCCAGCCCCAGCCCCTGAAACCTTCGGAAGGCTTGCAAGGTGATTTTCAACGGGAGTCCGTACCTGTTGAACCGGGATGTTCATTGCGGTGAGTATCCTGGGAACAAGTCCATCCCGCTGTTCCAGAAGGGCAAGGAGCAGGTGTTCCGGATCGATCTGCTGATGACTATATCGTGCTCCGATCATCTGGGAGGATTGCAATGCCTCCTGGGTTTTCTCAGTCATTCTGTTGACATCCATCGAGATTCCTCCTGTACGAGCATATCAAAGGCGAAAGAGTATTCCCCACACTCAAAAGGTAATCATCGATATCCCTATTTCAAGTTGATACGGCTTGGAGGGCCTGAGGGAGAATTGCCATCCCCTTTCACGGGGATTGCTTCGATCCTACATCATCCAGCCGCCCGTCGCCTCAATGGTCGTCCCGGTGATGTAGCTCGATTCATCGGAAGCCAGAAAGGCAACCACATTGGCGATCTCCTCCGGCCTCGCCATTCTTCTCAGGGGTGTGGCCTCGATGATCATCTTCTTATACCTTTCTGGCATCTTTCTAATGGTGGGTGTATCCGTTAAACCCGGGAGAACCGCGTTGACATTAATATTGTTCTTGCCCAATTCCTTGGCAATGGCCTTGGTCAGGCCGATTATTCCGCCCTTTGCCGCGCTGTAGCTGATGGCGGCAATACCCCCGGATTTGCCATAAATGGAGGAGATATTGATGATCTTCCCATAGCTTCTCCTGATCATGACGGGGGTCAATGCTTGAATGCAATTCAACGTCCCTTTAAGATGGACATCCAGCACGGCCTGCCAATCCTTTTCCGTCACTTTGAGAAGGGTGGCTCCCCTGTCGAATCCGGCATTGTTGACCAGGATATCCACCCACCCGAAGATCGCTACCACCTCCTCACATGCCCTTTGAACTCGCTCTCTGTTTGCCACATCGACTGCATAAACCGTGCACCTTGATCCCAGGGCCTCGGCTTCCCCTGCCGTCTCCGTGCAGGTATCCTTGTTGATGTCAAATAGAGCAAGATTAGCCCCTTCCGCGGCAAATTTGAGGGCTATGGATCTGCCTATTCCCTGGCCGGCCCCCGTGATGAGGGCGACTTTTTTCCTGAGCTTCATGGATGGATCTCCGTGATCGTCGATCCCGTGCGTCTTAAAAGGGTCAATCTCTTCCAAAGGGTCGGATTTAGGGTATCACCTTCGGCCATTTTTCTCAATATTTGAGCCATATTTCACGTAATACTCGCCCTAATTTAGCTTGCTTTTTCGGAGAAAATTATCTATCATGGGGATTAATTCCAAAGGGGGTCTTTCCTTTCCCCAAGGGTCCGGGACAAGGCATGAACAGGGGTTTTATTTTCGTCATTATAGTGATTGCGTCCTTAGTTTTCAGCGAAGCTGCCATATCCGAGGAGGCTTCAATTGAAGGCCTGACCATAGAACTGAATGGACAGATGGAGGTGAGTTTCTTCGTAGCGGATTGCTGCACGGAGAAGTTGGAAGAGGCGATTCAAAGCGGCGTTCCCACTACGTTTACTTTCCGGGTAAAGTTATATCTCGTGAGAAGCCTCTGGCCCGACAAAAAGGTGGTTTCCCACAAATTTAAACACAGTATTAAGTATGATAATATAACAAAGGAATACCAATCCCGTTTCGAGGAGAACGACCATAACCTTTCCATCAAGGATTTCGAGAGGGCTAAGGAATTAATGGCTAAGGTAAACGGGTTCAAGCTTATACCAACGAATCGGCTCCAAAAGGGCCGAAAATATTACCTCGATATTAAGGCGGAGCTCGACCCTGTCCGATTACCCCTCGGCCTGGAAAATATCTTCTTCTTTCTCTCTTTTTGGGATGTGGAAACCGATTGGCTCAGGTACGAATTTACCTATTAGCCTTTTTTTAGGGCATTAAGACTTTCAGTGGAGAAAAGGCATGGCGGATCTTTATAGGGAAAGGGAAAGGGAGTCCAAGAAGCGGAGAAATGAATTCTACATCATCATGATTATCTCTCTGCTCATCGTTACCTTTACCTACTTCGAAATGCGGCTTCCCCAGGTGGGCGAGGGGATTCCCATCGCCCACAATATCATCGTCTTCAGCTTGATCAATATCAATATTATCCTGTTGCTTCTGCTCATCTTTTTGGTCATCCGAAACCTGGTCAAACTCATTTTCGAGAGGAAACAACGGATTTTAGGTGCGAAACTGAGGACGAAATTGGTTGCGGCCTTCGTCAGCCTCTCCCTGGTTCCGACCCTCTTGCTATTTTTTGTTGCCGTGGGATTCATTACCAATAGCATGAATAAATGGTTCAGCGACCAGGTTGAACATTCGCTGCAGGGTTCTCTAGAGGTCGCTCAGACGTATTACCGCGATTTCGCCAATAATGCCATTTATTACGCGAAGCAGATCAGTCGGAGTGTCTCAAAAGGGGATATAGCTGACGGCAAAAAGATCGAGGCGCTGAAGAAATTGATGGAGCGCAAGAGAATCGAATACAACCTGGGAATCATCGAGATCTTTTCCAAGGATATGAAGCAGGTAGCCAGGGTAACCGATGCCGACATCCCCGATAATCCACTTCCCGAGCCGAGTAAAGAGCTGCTAGAGGAAAGCCTGAAGGGCAAAGAGGTCTCAAAGACCAGGGTCCTGGGAAGCGGGGAGCTTATTACGGGGGTCGTCCCCATCTATACCGCCCCCTCCGGGAAGGGGGCAGTCATTGGGGTTGTTGTCACCAACTTCTATGTTCCCAAGAGCTTGGCGGCCAAAATGGTGGAGATCTCTAAGGCCTTTAGGGACTATAAGCACCTGAAAATCCTGAGGAAGCCCATTAAATCGAGTTATCTGTTGGCACTCTTGATGGTTACCTTGCTCATCATCTTTTCGGCGACATGGTTTGGATTCTATTTAGCCAAGGGGATAACGATTCCCATTCAACAGTTGGCGGAGGGAACGGAAAGGGTGGCGAGTGGTGATCTCGATTTCCACATTGATATCGCTGCCAAGGATGAAATTGGAAAGCTGGTCAATTCCTTCAACAAGATGACTCACGACCTGAAGGTGAGCAAGGATCAGCTCGAGAAGACCAACATCGATCTGGAGGGGCGAAAGGAGTACATAGAGATCATTTTGAAAAGCATTGCTGCGGGGGTGATCTCCATCGATAAAGAGGGCAATGTCAGGACCATCAACAAATCGGCAGAGCGGATGCTGGGTATTGAGGCCGATAAGGTTTTGGGAAGACGGTATCGAGAAGTGTTGGACCCGGAATATCGGGAAGCAGCCAAGGAGTGGATTCGGGAGATCAATTCCACCCGGAAGGATACCATTGAAAAGCAGATTACCGTCGACTCCAAGGGGCAAACCCTCACCCTATTGGTTCACATCACCGTCCTGAGAAGTGAAACGGGAAGCTTTATGGGGATCGTGGCCATCTTCGATGACCTGACCCAGTTGGTCAAGGCCCAGAGGGTTGCCGCATGGAGGGAGGTTGCTCGAAGAATCGCTCACGAAATCAAAAACCCTTTAACCCCCATTCAGCTTTCGGCTCAACGGTTGAGAAAACGGTATGGGGACAAATTAACGGAGGATGGGGCGGTTTTCGATGAATGCACCAGAACCATCATGAAACAGACCGACGAACTCAAGGAATTGGTTAATGAGTTCTCCAATTTCGCGAGGATGCCGGCGGCAAGGCCCACTCCCAACAAACTGAGCGAGATCATCAGCGAGGTTTTGCTCCTGTTCAGACAGGGCCATAGGGATATTGAATTCAAGCACATCTCTCGTGACGGAATTCCCATCATGAATTTGGATCGGGATCAGATAAAGCGGGTAATGGTCAACCTATTCCAGAACGCAGTTGCCGCAATCGCGACCACCGGCAATGGAGGAGAGGTGACCGTGAGGACTGACTACAATGATGAACTCCAAATGGTCACCATCGAAGTTAGCGATACGGGGTGCGGTATACCGGAGGACGATAAATCAAGGCTCTTCGAGCCCTACTTCTCCACGAAAAAATCCGGAACCGGCCTGGGGCTGGCCATTGTAAATACCATCATATCGGATCACAACGGATATATAAGGGTAAAGGACAAC
>DAOVIU010000213.1 GCA_030673585.1 Pseudomonadota bacterium
AATAGCGATCATATTTGTTTGTCCAACGCTTCGATGTTACGGGGGGAAAATCCGATGCGGAAACGGTGGATATGGCCAATAAAAGAAATATGAGGAGTGTGAGGGTGATCGAGAGGATCTTGTAATTGGGGAATTGTCCGATCATTGGAACATCTCAGTTAAGCCCCAATCCGATAACAAGGCCTACGGCTATCCCTACCCCGACGAATATTCCGAGCACGACCATTCCGACTGCCCTGTTGTCCTTGGCCAGTTCCTCCGAGGTGTCAAACTCCGTAAATTTGTCAAAAATCTTGTACCCAATGTACATAAAGAATAGCGTCAAAAAGCCACCGATTACTGAATAGATAATATTTAAAATCATTGCAGTCAGCTGCATAGGTCCTCCTCAAGCATTTTGCGATACGTGTAACAACTCATTCCGCCTTTGTCAAGGCGGTGAAATGCCTCACGAGTTCCATCAATGTGTTCATGGGCTCCGTGCCGGGGTCAGGGTGCGTGAAAATGCGGTTGCCTCCCCGGAGATTTTTTCATATGGTGAACATGCAGTGCCTATGAATATGGTTACCGAGCGATAATTTATCATCCTAGGTAATTCAGTTGTCTCGTCAGCTTTCCCGGTGGGAGGGAGACGGATGGGAGGTGGCAAGATGATTAAGAGCACCTGCCGTGGGTGTCATGGCGGATGTGGGGTTGCAGTGCAGGTGGAAGGGGGAAGGGTGACCCGAGTGGAGGGCGACCCCCAAAGCCCCACCAGCAGAGGCAGGTTATGCATAAAGGGAAGGACGGCCCCCTTCCTGGCCCACCACTCCGATCGTCTCACGGGGCCCTTGCGGCGATCCCCCCATGGGTGGAAGGAGATCAGTTGGGAAGATGCCTTAGGGGAGATCAGCCATAGATTTCTTGAAATAAGGGATCGCTGGGGATCGGAGGCTCTCGTTTTGGGCTATGGAACGGGCAGGGATAATGAGGCCTTTATCTATCGATTTGCCAACCTCTTTGGAACCCCCAATGTCCTCACAGCCGGCCATATGTGCTATGGACCGCGCATAGCCACGGGGATCGCCACGTGCGGTAACCTTCCAGTGGTTGACTACGGGGGAAACCCCCAGTGCATCATGGTTTGGGGTTCAAACCCGGTGATATCCCACCCCGACGAGTACAAGGGCTTTGACCTGGTAGATAGCCTCAAACGGGGAGTGAGGCTCATCATTGTGGACCCACGGAAGACGGCGTTGGCCAAGCGGGCCGACATCTGGCTGCCTTTGAGACCCGGCACTGATGGTGCTCTGGCCTGGGGGTTATTGAACGCTACCATCGAACATAATCTCTATGACGCTGGGTTCGTGGCGAACCACGTCCACGGTTGGGAGCATTTCTGCGGGCGAATGAGGGAGTATCCCCTCTCCTGGGCAGCGGAGGTAACCGGGTTAAAACCCAAGGAGATCGAGGATGCCGCCGAGCTCTTCGCCAGGAGTTCCCCGGCCGCCATCCACTGGGGGGTGGCCATCGAGCAGGGGAGAAACTGTACCAACACCATCAGGCTCCTCATTTCGCTGATGGCCATCACGGGAAATCTCGACCTCCCCGGAGGAAATGTCTTCTTCAACTCGCCACCGGTGGTGAGGGTGAGCGAGCTCGGGCTTCACAAACGGCTCCCGCCTGAGCAGCGAAAGAAGAGGTTGGGAGGGGAGAGGTTTCGGCTGGCGGACTTTATCGGGGTGATTAACCCCAGGGCGGTGTGGGAGGCCATAGTGGAGGAGAACCCCTATCCGGTGAAGGGGCTGTTCCTCATTAGCACCAATCCCTTGATCACCAGGGCCAATGCCCGCCAGGTCAAAGCCGCCCTGAAGATGGTCGATTTCCTGGCAGTTGCGGATTTCTTCCTCACCCCAACCGCACAAGAGGCGGACATAGTCCTCCCCTCGGCCACCTGGTTGGAGGTGGACTACGTAGCCGAGCTGTGGAAACGGCACGGCTTGGTGATGGCCAGACAGAAGGCCGTGCAGATTGGCCAGTGTTGGTCCGATTACAGGATCCTCAACGAGTTGGGCAAGAGGGTGGGAGACGAAAAGGATTGGTGGCCGACGGTGAAGGATGCCCTCAACTACATTCTCTCGCCTTCCGGGCTCACCTGGGAGGAGTTCTGTCAGCAGGGGTATCTCCGAGGGGATGGGGTATTCGGGAAACATCTCCAGAAGGGATTCTCCACCCCCACGAGAAAGGTTGAGCTATACTCAACCTTTTTTGAGCGCTTGGGTTATGACCCATTGCCCGGGTACCTTGAACCCGCCGAGAGCCCGCGAGCCACGCCCGAACTGTTGACGGAATATCCCTACACCCTCATTACGGGGGCCCGTGTCCCTTACTTTTTCCATTCGGAATACCGGATGGTGGAGCCTCTGCGCCGAAGACACCCTGATCCGCTGGTCGAGGTCAACCCGCACGTCGCAAGGGAAAAGGGGTTGAGGGATGGAGACTGGGCGGAGATTAGATCGCAGCGCGGCAGCTGTAAACAGAGGGTGAAAATCACCGACGCGGTGCCTTATGGGATTGTGGCCGCCGAACATGGCTGGTGGTTCCCGGAGGAGAAGGACGGACTGGGATGGGATCGGTCCAACATCAATCTCCTGACCGAGAACGATTTCGATAGCTGCGATCAAGCCATGGGGGCCACTAACCTCAGGACTCTCCTCTGTGATATCCACAAGGTCCCACCAACCAAATAGTCTTTCCCTCAATGAAATCCGCTAAACTGGTAAGCTAATGTGAGTATTTTCATCAACAATGAATTTTGAATAATTTGAAAAATTCTTAAGCCTAAAACGTTATTGAATAAGAGTATTGTATGCAGGGACAAGCGGAAAATCTTATAAACTTCTGGGGTATAATTTTAGGGAAAAATAGGCATTTGAGTTTGATTACTATATATTCTTATTCTATTTGCGTACTATTTTAGGTCTGAAACTGAAGATTCTGGCTTTGGTTTTCATGTTTTTGCTGAGGATAACAAGAATTGTTTTCAATAACGGCCTATGGCACTTTGACCAAGACCGGCTCGGTCGAATGTGAAAGGCAAAAAGATACCTACAAAGAGGAGGTAGATATGAGGATAATGCAGATTTCACCCGGTCAATTCAGCCCCGAAGAGATAAAGATAAGGCAGGAATATGCCGAATCCCTTTGCTCGCCCGGAACCAGTGTGACAGTGGTAAATCTAGAGGGACCAATTTCGGCTACCGATGATGTGTCACTTTCTCTCATGGTGCCTGGGGTGATAAAGAGAGTTAGGGAAGCCGAGGGAAAAGGGTATCACGCAGCAGTTGATGCCTGTTTTGGTGATCCTGGACTTGAGGCGGCAAAAACCGCTGCCAAAATTCCAGTAGTTGGGTTTGGCGAATCAACGTACCATACGGCTTGTCTTCTGGCCGACAAATGGGGCTTAATAACCCTGACACGTGAGTGGGTTCCCATATTCTGGAGAAGAGCTAAAGTTTACGGTGTATCCGAGCGAATAGCTTCAATAAAGACGGTCGATATTCCCGTTCTGGAGTTTCGCAGGAGGAGGGATGAATTAGAGAATAGGTTTGTTGAACTGGCCAAAGAACACATAAAGGAAGGTGCACAACTGATAATAGTTGCTTGCGGGGCAATGCTCCCTATATTGGGGGTTGGCACTCGCAAAAGGTTGACCGAGAAGCTTGGCATAATGATTATCGATCCCACCGCAACAGCACTAAGGGTGGCAGAGATGCTGGTGGGCTTGGGTATAGCTCAGAGCAAGATTGCGTTTCCATTGGCGGAGTAGAAACTGATCGGTCAGTTGGGGAAGTTGTTCAAGGTTGAGGAGGGATAGTCCATCATTATTGATGAAAGGCTAAAGAAAAACAGGTAATCGAGGAGGAGCACAGATGTTAGATCAGCCAGGCAAATATTCCAACGAGGAGAAAAAGGAGATACTCCTGAAGGTTAAGCAAACTGCTTCAGATGACGAAAGGGGGATCACGGGATGTGCCCGGTCCGTGCTCCACGCTCTGCTTGAACATTTGGGAATTGGCCATGACGAGGTCATCAAGGCGGGCGCACCGTTTGCCGGTGGTGG
>DAOVIU010000137.1 GCA_030673585.1 Pseudomonadota bacterium
AACTGATGGATAGCGTAATGGCAGGGCTAAAGAAGGATAAACGGTTGGACAAAATTATAGACGACCTCATAAAGAAGAAAGTCAATCCCTATTCGGTGGTGGAAAAGATATTGGATGAGGAGTTAAAACGGAGCTCGTGATACCCACAAAAGGGGGAATGGCCTATGGGAATCGGAAAAATGAGGGAGGAACTTGACCGAAGAAACCGGGAAGCCCAGCTAGGCGGGGAAAAAGACCGGATTGATAAGCAGCACTCGGCCGGAAAATTAACGGCCAGGAAAAGAATTGAGCTCCTCCTGGACAAGGGAACCTTTGTGGAGCTCGACCGCTTCGTAATCCACCGATGCAGGGATTTTGGCATGGAAAACAGAAAATTTCTCGGCGATGGTGTCGTAACCGGATATGGGAAAATAAATGATAGGCTCGCCTTTGTCTTCGCCCAGGATTTCATCGTCTTTGGGGGCACCCTGAGCTTAACCGTGGCCGAAAAGATATGCAAGGTGATGGAACTGGCGATGAAGAACGGGGCTCCCTTCATCGGCATCAATGACTCAGGTGGGGCAAGGATACAGGAAGGGGTGGGAAGCCTAGCGGGATATGGGGATATTTTCCTCAGGAACACCCTGGCCTCTGGAGTCATCCCCCAAATATCGGTCGTCCTCGGGCCTTGTGCGGGAGGTGCCGTCTATTCCCCCGCCCTTACCGATTTCGTATTCATGAGCAAGAAAAGCAGCTACATGTTCATCACGGGGCCCAAGGTGGTCAAGGCCGTAACCCATGAGGATGTGACCGAGGAGGATCTCGGGGGTGCCATGACCCACAACATAAAAAGCGGCGTTGCCCATTTTGCGGGTGAGGACGATGAGGACACAATTCGCATGGTGAAAGAGCTCCTCAGCTATCTCCCCCAGAACAACCGGGAAAAACCTCTCTCCGTTGACTGCACAGACGACCCTCAGCGGACCGACGATTTCCTTAAGACGGTGATCCCCGATGACCCCAAAAAACCCTACGATATCATTGATATCGTCCGAAGCGTGGCAGATGAGGGTCACTTCTTCGAGGTCCATAAGTACTTCGCCAGGAATATCGTCATCGGTTTCGCCAGGCTCAATGGAATGCCTGTCGGCATCGTCGCCAATCAGCCCAATTTCCTTGCCGGGTGCCTTGATATCGACGCCTCAATTAAGGGGGCCCGCTTTGTGCGATTTCTGGACGCCTTCAATATTCCCATCGTCACTTTCGAGGACGTTCCAGGATACCTCCCGGGTACCGCACAAGAGTTCGGGGGGATCATCAGAAATGGCGCCAAACTCATCTATGCCTATTCGGAGGCGACGGTGCCGAAGATTACCGTGATCACCAGAAAGGCATATGGAGGGGCTTACTGCGTGATGTCCAGCAAACATCTGCGAGGAGATATCAATTATGCCTATCCTACCGCGGAGATCGCCGTGATGGGTGCCGACGGGGCCGTACCCATCATTTTCAAAAAGGAAATCGAGGGAGCCGATGATCCGAAAAAGAAAAGGGACGAGTTGGTAACCGAGTATATGGAAAAATTTTCCAATCCCTACCGGGCGGCCGAACTGGGATATGTCGACGAGGTGATCAAGCCCGAGGAGACGAGGGCGAAGCTCATCGCGGCTTTAGAGATGTTGAAGAATAAGGTGGATTCCAATCCGCCGAAAAAACACGGAAACATGCCGCTCTGATTTCCCCACATGGAATCGATGCAGAGCATGCGAATTAGGCCTCGATAGGAATTGAGGCCTCTTAAACTGGGAAAAGGAGCTCTGAGCGCGAAATCATACAGTCTTGCAGTGCTGCAGTGCTGCAGTCATACGGTTAGGGCACTGGACATTCTATTAAGGTGTCGGTCAAAGTAATGCCCGAGGCGCTTCTGGCGGTGGAGCGAATTTTAGAATGGTCGAAAAAATATTTTTGAGCAGCGAAGAGCAAAAAAACCGCCGCTAACGTATAGGCAAAAGGGAGGGACCATGAAGGCCAAAAGGGATCCCGGACAGGAGGTAAAGAGGTGGGGGGAGACCACCTTATCAAAAGCTCTGGCCCGATTTCCCGAGAGAAGGGAAACCTATAAAACTACCTCTGATATCGAATTGCAGCGGCTTTACAGTCCTCTAGACCAGGAGGGTTTCGATTATTTCGCACAATTGGGCTTTCCGGGTGAATACCCCTTTACAAGGGGAGTACAACCAACCATGTACCGGGGGCGATTCTGGACCATGAGGCAATATGCAGGGTTTGCCACGGCGGAGGAGACCAACAAGCGCTACCGATATCTGTTGGATCACGGCCAGACCGGTCTCAGCATGGCCTTTGACTTGCCAACCCAGATCGGTTACGATTCCGATCATCCCTTGAGCACCGGAGAGGTGGGTAACGTCGGCGTCGCCATCGATACCCTTGCGGACATGGAGACCGTATTTGTGGGTATCCCCTTGGACAGGGTATCCACCTCCATGACCATCAACTCAACGGCAGCCATCCTGCTGGCCATGTATATCGCCGTGGCTGAAAAACAGGGGGTGAAGCCGGAGTCCCTCAGGGGGACCATTCAGAACGAGGTCCTCAAGGAATACGTGGCTCGGGGAACCTATATCTTTCCCCCGCAGGAATCCATGAGGATTGCGACGGATATCTTCGCCTTCTGCAAAGATCATGTTCCCCAGTGGAACACCATCAGCATCAGTGGCTATCACATGAGAGAGGCTGGTTGTACTGCGGTCCAAGAGGTTGCCTTCACCCTGGCCGATGGCATCGCCTATGTGGAGGCCGCCATCAAGACGGGAATGGATGTGGATTCCTTCGCCTCCCGGCTCTCCTTCTTCTTCGGCTGTCACAACAACATCTTGGAGGAAATAGCCAAGTTCAGGGCGGTGCGCAGGCTCTGGGCTCGGATCATGAAGGAGCGATTTGGCGCCAAGAAGGACGGCTCATGTATGCTCCGTTTTCACACTCAAACGGCGGGATGCACCCTCATCCCCCAGCAGCCCGACAACAACATCATCCGGGTAACGCTTCAGGCATTGTCGGCTGTGCTGGGGGGAACCCAATCCCTCCATACCAACTCACGGGACGAAGCCTATGCCACTCCCACTGAGGATTCCGTAACCATCGCCCTGAGGACTCAACAGATCATCGCCACCGAAAGCGGCGTAACGGATATCGTGGACCCTTTGGCGGGTTCCTATGCAATTGAGAAATTGACCGATGAAATCGAGGTTAGGGCCCTCGAATACATAGAAAAAATTGATTCCATGGGAGGTGCCATAAAGGCCATCGAATCCGGATTCATGCAAGATGAAATCCTCAATAGCGCCTATGCCTATCAGAAGTCCATCGAGAATAAGGACCTCACCATTGTTGGGTTGAACGAATTCATTACCGAGGAAGAACCCCTCAGGGATATTCTGAAGATAGACCCCGAGGTGGAGAGATATCAGAGGGAAAAGCTGGCCAGGGTCAAAACGGAGAGGGGCCCCAACCGGGTCCGGAGGACGTTGGAAGACCTGAGAGAAGCGGCGGAGGGAGCCGGGAATGTCGTCCCCCCCGTTTTGGATGCGGTAAGGGCCTATGCCACTGTTGGGGAGATATCTGATACGTTGAGGGATGTTTTCGGGGAATATCGGGAAAGCTAACGCCTCCGGTTCGGAGGCGGCTCTGCGGTGTTGCAGTGTTGCAGTCATGCGGTCAGGGTTTTGCACATCTTAATTCTCATAGGAAGTAAATTGGCTCTGAGAGTTTCTTTTCAACGTTCCCGGAGATCTTAACTTGACCGAACGAAGACTTTAAGGAGAGAATCCATGAAAGGGGAAAGGAAAATTCGAGTACTCATAGCAAAGCCGGGATTGGACGGACACGATCGGGGTGCCAAGGTCATCTCGAGGGGCCTGCGGGATGCCGGCATGGAAGTGATCTATACGGGTATTCGGCAAACCCCGGAACAAATTGCAGCCACGGCCATCCAAGAGGGAGTCGATCTCGTCGGGCTGAGTTGCCTCTCTGGCGCCCACAATCACCTCTTTCCACTGGTTGTCGAGGCTCTCAAGGAGAAAAATGCGGGGGACATTCCCGTCTTCGGAGGAGGCATCATCCCCATAGATGACATACCTGGGCTGAAGAAATCCGGCATCAAAGAAGTCTTTCAGCCCGGGACAACCATCGGGGACATCGTTCAGTTTATCGAGAAGGTCATCCAGCGCTAAAAGGGATCTTTCAGACCTCAACAAGGGAGGTTGTTGAAATGGTAAAGCGGATTGATCACATAGCGATTGCGGTACATGACATCGATGAGGCGGCCAAATTCTATACGGATATGCTAAAATTGGACCTTTCCGGTGTGGAAGTGGTCAACGAACAGAAGACCAAGGTCGGCTTTCTGAAAATCGGGGAGAGCAATATCGAACTGGTTCAACCCGCCAGCGACGATTCCCCCCTCGTCAAATTTCTGGAAACCAGGGGCCCCGGGATTCACCACATCTGTCTCGAGGTAGATGATATCCAAGGGGAGGTAGAGGAATTGAAGAAACGGGGAGCCCGGATGATCGATGAAAAACCCCGTCCAGGAGCCCATAAGACACAGGTGGCCTTTATTCACCCTAAGAGTTCAGGAGGGGTTCTCATCGAGTTAAACGAGCTGCCTGAGGACCATTAAAATACCCCATAAATAATACAAGCAAATTCTAAATACTAATTTCCAAACCCTAAACAAATACAAAGCACTAATGATCAAATGACCAAAACATTGAGGATTTAGATATGTGTATTTAGGATTTGGAGCGAAGCGACTTTAGGATTTAATCCTTGTTTGAATTATATGCAACTATTTGAGACAGCACATACGGATATTGTTTGAATCCCCTGCCCTCTGCAAGCGGCGAAGGTAATGAAAAGGGAAATCAAAAAGTTTAAGAGAGACGTCCTCTATTTCTTGTTTCTTGCAGCCATGGGGATCACCGGCCTCCTTTCCCGGGGTGTCGCCCTAAAAATGGGGGAACTTTCGGGCCGATTGGCCTTCTACCTCCTCCGAAAACTCCGGAGGAGGACCATTGGAAACCTTACCATGGCCTTTCACGGGGAGAAGAGCAACCGAGAAATTATGCAATTGGCCAGTGACGTCTTTGCAAACCTGGGAAAGAATGCCCTTGAGACTTCAGTCCTCAACAGGTGTGATCCCCAGGAAATCAACAGAATCATCAT
>DAOVIU010000118.1 GCA_030673585.1 Pseudomonadota bacterium
AATTTATTAAATCCAAATGTCCACTTTTCCACAAATTCTTTATCAAAAAGCTCTTCATTAATGATCACATTTATCAATCCTAATCCTAAAGCGGTATCTGTTCCCGGTCTAAGTTGTAACCATATATCGGCAAATTTAATTTCATTTGTTCCCCTGGGATCAATGACTATTATTTTTCCACCTCTTTCTTTAACCGCCTTCTCTCCGGCCCATCTTTGCAAACTAGACGTCGAATGCTTTGCTCCCCACAAGACTACACACCTGCATCTCTCTGTCGGAGGTTCTGAGTAAGCGCTATAAATTGTATTTCCGTATATTGCTGAATTAACGATCCTTACATCTCCCTTACAAATTTTTGCCATTATCCCATCTAAATTTGAGCTGCCAAAAAGGTTAAAAAATCTTGAAGTTGCCCAAATTTCATTATGCGCTCCATCTATACAGGCAACTTTTTCTGCTCCCTCCGCATCTTTAATCCCTTTTAATTTATCGGCTATTTCGTCCAAAGCTTGATCCCAAGAAATTTGTTGCCATTTATTAGTACCTCGCTCGCCAACTCTTTTTACCGGATAATTTAAGCGACCGGGGGCATTGGGAAATCCTTTTAATCCTTGTGCTTTCGCACAAGCTCTACCTTGGTTTGGGATATTTTGATATGGAGCACCTGGTGCTGTCCTTACATCCATAATTTCGTTCCCTCTAACTCTAAATTGGAGTATACATGTTTCATGATGACACGAATGACACAGGCCCACTTTGAATTCTAATTCATTTTTGTCTACCATAGTTCTGCTCCTCACCACTAAATGAGAAAACCTACCATAGCACGATATTTCCTCATGATCTCGGGATATCCTACTATATGCTCAACTTACCTTCAAAGCGAATTTGTCCCTTCTCTAAGATATCGGCCTCTTCGCCCTTGCTCTTCCTTGCATCAATCCTTGAATAATCTCCGATTCCTTTCCTTCCAATGCTAACACCTTTAAAGCCTCTACAACAGCCCTTTTCTCCTCCCGCAAGTCCCTCTCAATCCCAAAGGCACAACAGGAGAAGGGGGGCAACCGACACCATTGACAAAAAATAGAGGGACGTAGTTAAATTGTTGACTGAAGATTTCTGGAACCGTAAAATGGTGAGGATTGTAGCAGCTCAAGATGAAGAGTTTGGGGAAAGGAGGTAGAAAAAATATGGCCTTACAGGTTAAAGCATTACACATTGGTGATGTGGGATTGGACTGGAGCAGGCTAGCACTAGATTACAACCCAGGAAGAAAGACTTGGGTGCCTATCACTTGTTATTTAATCTTGGGTGCTGAAACTCCGGTACTCGTTGATACGGGTTTCAAGGGTGCAAAAGAAATGGACGCATATGGGATGGTTGGAAGTGAAACGCCGGAACAGGATATTGTGAAGCAAATCCGAGAGCTAGGAGTAAAGCCACAGGACGTGGGATACATAATCCACACACACCTCCACGTGGATCACTGTGGGAAGAATGAATACTTTCCCAATGCTAAGATGGTGCTTCAGAGAAAGGAGTTAATGTTCGCTGCGGCTGAATTAAAGCCTATCCATTGCCCCTATCTACCCTGGTTTATCGATAACAGGGATCGAATAGAATTCCTTGACGGAGATTTCGAGCTTCTCCCCGGTATCAAATGTGTCTTAGCCATTGGGCATACAGGCGGACACCTCCACGTAGAGGTCGATACCGGCGAAGGCAAGGCAATCATGTGTGGGGATAACGTATACGACATCCCTATGCAACTGGAGGGAAAACACCCCAGCGGGAAGATATGGCCTATAGGGTTTTATTATCACCAAGGGCTGTTGCAATGGGAATTATTCAAGTTGAAAAAGGAGCTTGAGAAGGGAAGTCTTATCCTCCCAACCCACGAGTACGAAGTATTTGATAGGTACAAAATTGGAAAGAAGTTAGGAAATAAGCAAAAGGACTACAAAGGCTTCGCCTCTTATGAGGACCTCCTAAACCAGTCCTAGAGAAAATATGGGGGAATGAAAGGAGGTGATTTACACAAAAGGGGGAAAGGGGGTAGGTCTCTTCAAAGGGTGGAATGGGGGACGCCAAAATTTTCGGACGTGATAGTTCGAGCCAATCCTTCCAACGAGTTCCCGTAATCGTGCCTTCCGTGAACTTAGGGGGGCTTTGAATCTGAAGACTCTCACTACAACGCTATGCCGTAATCTCTGTTGATGGAGAAAAATGAATCCTATGGGAAGGATTCCTTCACTTCACATATCCATGCTTCATCAACCGGGTGTAAGCCTTCTTACCCTCGTTCAGGCGGTAGAAGATGACCATCGAGGTAATGGTGGCCCCGCTGACCGCGTCCACATGGTGATTGAATTCGAAGGGTTTAAGGAGAGAGCGACCGATGAGCCGATTTTTCATCGCCTCGATATCCCTCTCATTCCAAACCTTATTGTATCCCTTTGGAAGATGAACCGGGATGAGATTGGTAATCTTCGCCTCCTCATCGAAGACATAGATAAAGTGAATGTCGTGGCAGATGTCGCAAAAGGGAGGCCAACTGGCGACCTTGGCGAAGTAGTGTTTCTTTTCGGCCTTAACCTCCACCTTCCCCACGTAGAGGTACTGCTCCTTGGGAGGAATCCTACGGATTTCCTTAACTACACCTCCGGGAGGAGGCATTCCCTCCTTGATCTTTTTCAGTAACTCCTCATCGGCTATCGGGGGCTTCAATTTTGCCGCTGCGGGAAGGACCATCCTTTTCCCTTTCTCGATATTCAAATAAGCCAGATCATATTGCAGGGCCGCCTTGATCTCGTCCAGGAGTTCCCTCTTATTACCGCGAAAACCTGTATGGGAAGCGACGACGATCCCCCGCCCCTTCTTGTCCTTTCTGATCAGAAGAGTGAAGGGTGTTCGGACTCCTCCCGGTCCCCCTATGGCCTTGTAGAGATTGAAATGAAAATCGGGAAGGACGGGGAAGGGAATGCCCTTTTCCCTCCGGAAGAATTCCACTTCCGTCTCATTATTGCCAACTCCCACACCCACCCACTTGACCTTGTCCTTTGTGATCGGGTCCTTTTTCACCAAATCGAAGACTTCGTTATAGATGGGTCCTTGTTCCTGACAACTGGTACAGTAAATGTTGATAAGTTCCAACACGACAAGATCGGCCTGGATATCCCCAAGGGTGAAGGGCTTTTCCTCGGAAAGCCCGAAATAGTTAAGATCTCCCCAGGAGGTGGGCGCGGGAAAGGTGTGGGGGGGGAAGAGATCCCCAGATCTGGTCACCTTGTGTGTACTCTGCCCAAAGGCAAATCCTCCGGGGATAAGGGAACAGAAAAGGGGAACGAGAATCAACAAAAATCCTTTTTTTATGCGCATCACGGCTTTCACCCTCATGATTCAATTCTTATGGCATCTATATTCAATAAACCGTTTAGGTTAAGCAATGGGCATGCCACATGGATGGATAACAAAAGTGCCAATAAAACCAGAAGGTTACGTAACTGGTGAATTTTCTTTCCAGGCTTTTGTGCACGATATCGCACACTTTCGTGCGCCCTTTCACGCATTTCCCCTTCCAAACTGCCCTTCACAGGCCAATCCACTATCCCGGTTATCCTATGTTTCAATGGCAAATCATCAGGCCTGAGAGAACCACGGATCATAGATTTCAGTTGGCACCGCAACCACCCCTCGCGGCGTGTTATATGGGAAAGAAACTAAAAATCTAGATTATTGAAAAATCAAGGATTTCCAATTTCAGTTTCTCAGGAGAACTCTTCAGGAGAAGTGGTCAGGTCTTGTTTCTTGCCATCTTTTAGAACTGGATCAGATGAATGGGCCTCACTGAACACGAGTAATCCAATAACTATCCCCTTGGGGTTCTCGGAAAAAGGAACTATTGACAGACGGAGATGCCTTGGCTATAAGTACCATGTTCGCCACGGCATGATACCCGGCGGGTTGGTGATGAACGCTCATTTATAGGAGGCTTTTCCAATGATTCCATGTGGTTATGCGGGAAAAATGTTGCGGGTAAACTTGAGCAAGGGAACGGTTTCCGATGAACAATTGGACCCGGATCTCATACGTCAATACATCGGAGGCTTGGGATTCGGCGCTCGATACCTCTATGAGGAAAATCCGGATGGCATCGAGTGGTCAGACCCCGAAAACAGGATGATTCTCGCAAACGGTCCCTTGAGCGGAACGGCCGTTCGGGGCTCGGGGACCATGTGCGTGACGAGCAAGGGGCCCATGACCAACCTGGCCGGGTCCAGTCAGTCCAACGGCTACTGGGGCGCCTTCCTAAAATCCTGCGGGTACGACGGGATCGTTATCCATGGCTGTGCCGACCGATGGTCGTACCTGTTTATCAGTGAGGAAAAAGCCGAGCTCCGCGAGGCGACTCACCTTCAGGGAAAGGACACGCACGAGACCCAGGAATTGATTCGGGCGGAGTTGGGGATAAAGGGAGGGTTGAGCATCCACTGTATCGGCCCCGCCGCCGAGAACAAGGTTCGATTCAGCGTCATTGCCGGGGATGCCACCCACGTGGTATCAAAAAACGGCTTGGGGGCCGTCTTGGCCTCCAAGCGCCTCAAGGCGATCGCCATCTGCAGGGGAAAATACAAGGCTCGAATACACGACGGAGAGCTGCTCAAGAAAGTCGCCAAAGAGCTCTACGAGAGATCCTTCGCGGATCGTCATGGACAAATCCACAAGTATGGAACCAATGGAGGCTTTTCGGCTCAGCTGCAGGTCGGCTCCCTTCCGGTCCGTAACTACACCACCAATCTCTTCCCCGAGCACGAGAAAATGAACGGCCAGTACGTCCGGGGCCAATTTGAAAGGGTGGGGCGTAATACCTGTTTTAACTGCGGGATGCACCATCTCGCCGTCCTGAAGGTGACGGAAGGACCGTATAAGGGATTTGTCGGGGAGGATCCCGAGTACGAAGCCTTCGCAGCCCTCGGGCCCCAGATCGGCCAAACCGATGCCGGGGGGGTCTTTGTGTTATCGGATCTTGTGGACCGCCTCGGTATTGACGTGAATGAGACCGGATGGGTCATCGGGTGGCTCATGGAGTGCCACGAAAAGGGGATTCTCACGAAGAAGGATACCGATGGCATCGAGATGAACTGGGGAAACGTCGAATCCACAAGGAAGATGCTACAGAAAATATCGAATCGCGAGGGTATCGGCAACCTCCTGGCTGAGGGGGTGAAGAGGGCCTCCGAGGAGATCGGGGGCGAGGCCGCCGATATGGCGGTGTGCACCCGCAAAGGGTCAACGCCGAGGGGGCACGATCATAGGTGCAGGTGGACTGAAATACTCGATACGTGTTTCGGCAATACGAGCACCATTGAGGCGACCTTTGGCGGTGCGAAGCCGGAGCTATTGGGCATGCCCCCCATTCACGACCGGTTTTCCCCGTGGGAGGCCTCCAGCATCAACGCTATGATGAATGGATGGCATATATTCGAGGACTGCGTCGGTGTCTGCCGGTTCAAC
>DAOVIU010000187.1 GCA_030673585.1 Pseudomonadota bacterium
GGCGGCTGATCGAAAACATCATTCAAACCGATGCCCCACTCAACCCTGGCAATTCAGGTGGACCACTGGTCAACAGCCGCGGTGAGGTCATCGGGATCAATACCGCCGTGATTATGCCGGCACAAGGCATCTGCTTTGCGATACCGAGCAATACGGTGAAATGGGTAGTACCGAGGCTGATTCGCGATGGGCGAGTCGTCAGGGGTTTTCTCGGCCTCCAGGGACAGGATCGGCCGATTCCCCGTTATTTGACCCGTTCTCAAAAGCTATCGACAAATCGCGGCGTTTTAGTGATAGCGGTGGAACCCCAAAGTCCAGCGGAGTATGCCGGTTTGCAGCCGGGAGACCTCATCATCGCACTAGGCGATGTGTCGGTGACGGGAGTAGATCGTTTGCATCGTTTGCTCAGCGAGGATGTGATAGGACGCGACGTGACGCTGACCGTTTTGCGTGATGAGCGGAAAGTGGTTCTCACCGTGCGGCCTGCAGCCGAAAATCGATAGCTTTTGCTTATAACCGGGGGAAATGCCCGAAAATCCTAATACTCGTAACGAAATCAAAAGGGGTACCGAAAGGAGGCACTCGCATGAAAGAAGTTGATTACCAAGCCGTAGCTCCAATGATCATGAACCGAATAAAGGATGGCGCTTTCCTCGTAGCCCAGGCGGGAGATCGCGTCAACGTTATGACCATCGGGTGGACCGCGTTTGGATATGTTTGGCGCAAGCCGCTCATGATGGTAGCCGTCAGGAACAGCCACTTTACCTTTGGCATTATTGAAGACGGGGATAGTTTCACGGTCAGTTTTCCGACTGGTGATATGAAAAAAGAGATCGACTTTTGCGGAACGAAATCGGGAAGGGATTTCGACAAATTCAGGGAATGCGCCCTGTCGACAACGAAGGCGCGTAGGGTCAGCTCCCCGATTCTCGACATCCTGGGATACCACTACGAATGCAGGATTCTATACAAGAGTCCAATTGACCCCGGGTTTCTGGCGAAAGACCTGGAAAACCTCTACCCGATGAAAGACTACCATACCCTCTATTTCGGGGAAATCATGAGGTGTTACCTCACGGAATAGAGAAACCCAAATGGGGGCGCCCGGACAACCTGGGAGTAAAAGGATATGGGGATTTGAACGGAAGACGGCTTCGTGTCTGAAAGACGGCCTAGGGACGAGAAGTGAATGCCGCTCAGAGCAAAGAGCATTTAGACCTCACCGCCATCATAACCATCATAATCGTGACCTTGGTTTGGGGGTTTAACCACACCACCATCAAATACTCCAACCAGGGGATATCCCCGATCTTCGCCTCCGCACTCCGGTCCATCATCGCTTTCATCTGCGGCATTATCTATTGCCTGAGAAAGCGCGAGACGGTATTCCATACCGATATGATGCTTTTTCATGGGTTTGTGGTGGGCCTCCTCTTCGGCCTGGAGTTCGCCTGCCTTTATTTCGGATTGCTCTACACGGATGCGGCCCGATCGGTGGTCTTCGTATACCTGAACCCCTTCGTGGTGGCCGTGGGCGCCCATTTCTTTCTCAAGGCAGATCGGCTAACCGTGCTAAAGATCGCGGGGTTGGTTCTGGCCTTCTCGGGCATCATCATCGTCTTCCATGGGAAACCCCAGGCCGCCAAACCGACCATGATCGTCGGGGATATCCTGGAGATCACGGCGGCCTTTTTATGGGGAGCGACAACCGTCTATATCAAGAAGTTCATGGCCGAGAAAGTGCATCCGATAAATACCTTTCTCTATCAGCTCTTCTTTTCAATCCCCATCCTCCTGGTCGTGAGCCTTATCCTCGAGCCACGGTGGATCTACGGAATTAATCCTCCTATCGTGGCCGCAATCTTCTATCAATCGGTCATCATTGCCTTCATAAGCTATTTCGTATGGTTCAGCCTGATACACACCTATGCGGTAAGCAGGCTTTCCGCCTTCACCTTCTTAACCCCGATTTTCGGGGTTCTCTCAGGCACACTCTTCTTGGGTGAGGAATTCACCGTTTCTCTGATGGCGGGCCTCCCCATGGTCTCCCTGGGGATCTTTTTGGTGAATTGGAGGAGGGGGTAAATTCAAATTGAGCACCACACTTGGCGGAATTTGTCGAGCTCAACGTACGTTCCCTATCATTACCTTTGGTTGCCTGGGGTTGTTTGAATATTAAGACGGTTTTCATAACGGAGGCGATGAAACCATGTATTTCGGCTTTGTCGGCAAAATTCTAGATGTCGGTTTATCTCCCATCAGGACGAGGGAGAAAAAATTGGATGTGGAGGCCGCAACGAAGTTCTTGGGAGGCCTTGGACTCGGTCTAAAAGTTCTCTACGACGAAGTTGGACCCAATGTCGATCCCCTCGATCCGGAAAACCCGATAATCATCGCCACCGGGCCGTTAACCGGCACCGCTGCCCCAACATCGGGGAGAACCGAAATATTGACAAAATCCCCCCTAACGGGGGGCATTGGGAGGGGCAATTTCGGGGGGTGGTGGGGTGTCAGGCTGAAACTTGCGGGCTTTGATGCCGTTATCGTAAGAGGTAAAAGCAATAGGCCGGTTTATCTTTGGATAGAGAGCGGGCTTGTGGAACTCCGAAGCGCGGAACACCTATGGGGTAAGGATAGCTGGGAAACAACGGATGTTCTCAAGCGGGAATTGGGGGAAGATATAAGCGTGCTTTCCATCGGTCAAGCGGGCGAGAACTTGGTCAGATTTGCCTGCCCCGTGGTTGATTACCATCACGCACCGGGCAGAAGCCATGCTGGGTGCGTAATGGGCGGCAAGAAACTGAAGGCCATAGCGGTACGGGGAACAAAAGGAGTAGTAGCCGTTGCCGAGTCGGAGCAATTCAAGGCCGCGGTCAGGGAGATAACCGAGAGAATAGCTGCTTATCCAGAGCGCGGGGATAGAACGAGAATAGGTTCAAATTACCTTGTACAGGGCGCGGCAGAGTCCGGGATGGTGCCCGGTGTAAGGAATTTCCAGACCACGGTTTTGCCACGGGACAGCGAGGTATGGGACCTCCCAAAATCCGCTGCGGATTGCTTGACCATGGGATCCGAATACGGTCATCACTGCCCATTAGCTGAATATTATGGCTGCAACCTGACCGCTGACATCAAAACGGGTAAATATGCCGGGCTGAAAGTTGGCGGGGTGTGTTTCTCACTGCCTGGGTGGGAATGGGGAGCAAAGTGCGGGATCAGGAGCTACCCGGCGATCTGGAAGTGCAGGGAGCTTTGCAATCGATATGGCATGGACCAATCGGGTCCTATTCCCTTCGCGTTGGAGCTTTTTCAGAGGGGTATCATCACCAGACAGGACACTGACGGGCTTGACCTGGAGTGGGGCAATGAGGGCGCCATCATGGAAATCTTACGGAAGATAGCTCATAGAGAGGGCCTTGGAAATATCCTAGCCGAGGGGAGCGCCAGGGCAGCACTACGCATAGGCATGGGGGCTGAGAAATGCGCGCTGACGGTTAAGGGCATGGAGATACAGTACCTCGATGCGAGAATAGCGTCCCCTGCCATGAATCTTGGCACGTTAGTAGGACCCAGAGGAGATGACCTTAATACCACCCACGGCATCTACGAGACCTTTCCGGAGTGGGCGAAAAGAACGGGATGGAGTAAGGACGAATATCTCCGGTGGTTTGTCGATTGGATTGACATGTCCCAAAATGTAAAGGAAAAGATATTCGGGACACCCCCGCGGCCTGATGCCCTCGATGCCCATAGTGTTGAAGGGAAGGCGGCATATGTCAAATGGTATGGCGAAGTTAGCTCGATATACAATTCCCTAGGGCTCTGCCTGTTCACGACAAACTGTTTCAGCGCAGCGGGTCCAACCCATTTCGCCAAGCTTTACTCAGCCTGCACTGGATGGCATATAACGCCCTCGGGGATAATGAAGGCGGGGGAAAGAATCTTCAACTTGATGAAGGCATATATCGTCAGGGAGGGTTTCACCAGGAAAGATGACGACTGGCCTGCAAGGTTTTACGAGGAACCATTGCCTGAAGGGCCTGCTAGAGGTGCTGTGTTATCTAAGGATAACGTTAACGGTTTACTCGATGAATACTACGAGCTCATGGGATGGGATAAGCGCTCCGGCATGCCGACAAAGGGAAATTTGGCGGAACTGGGGCTGGAAGAAGTCGCAGATGAGTTGGAGGGCTTGGGGAAATTACCGAACACTTCACAGTAAACCTCCCCCTCGGGCATCAAGGCCCGGGTACGCAACGCCTATCAAGTATCTGAAAGCTCAACTCCCGATGGGTCGGAAGCATTGAGCTATTGACGAGCAATGACTCCTATTCCTGCAATAAAATCGTTCTTCATTTTACCTCTGAAAAATTCGATTTTTTTCTTGACAAAAAATTATGTACGATATATAGATTGATTTTTGGCTCCTGGCCCCACACCCCTTCAAGGGCTTGAGGGGGCCATGGGTATGGCAAAGGTGCCCATGAACC
>DAOVIU010000103.1 GCA_030673585.1 Pseudomonadota bacterium
ACACCGTTGTCCATGAGCGTGATATGCTAGAGAAGGGCCACTGCTGAAATGGTTGTTGACCGGTTTCCCTGGAACGAACATTGAAGGATTTTGGTTAACCATTTTTAGTGAAGCGAAACGGTCGCAAATCCAATGTCTGAGCCCAAAGGGCGAGTTTTGGATTTGCAGTGAAGTAAACTCTAGAACGGTCCAAAATTCTTTTCAGTGAGCGAAAGGGAATTCGGGCAACAGATCGGAAAGAATTGAAGCGAAGGGATAACGATGTCCACTTATGAAAAATAGAATCTCCTTTGCGATCAATAATGTGCAAATAAATTCCTTGCAAAGATCAGGAAACTTGGGAGTTTTGAAAAAATACCCCCATCGTTGCCCATGAAGCCCTTATTTCATCCACAGCCAATCCACGGCCCCTTCGGCGACCCGGGAATATATGTGGAGTTCATGTTTGATAAACGAGCCCTCCTTTTCGATATGGGCGATCTTCATCCCCTCTCGCCTCGGAAGATCCTGAAAATTAGCCACGTCTTCGTCTCTCATACCCACATGGACCACTTTATCGGCTTTGATCATCTCCTGAGAATTTGCCTTGGACGCGACAAAGAGCTGTCCCTCTTCGGCCCTCCTTCTTTTATTGATCATATGGAGAGCAAGCTGGCCTCCTATACGTGGAACCTGGTGGAAAACTACTCCAACAACTTGACCCTGAGGGTTACCGAAGTACATCCTTCGGTACGAAAAACGGCCTGTTTCCGCTGCCAATCAGGATTTAGGCGGGAGGGATTCAACTGTTCCGAATCCTCCGGTTCGATCCTGCTGGATGAAGCCGCATTTCAGGTGAGGACCGTAATGCTGGATCATAAAATCCCGTGCCTGGCCTTTTCCCTGGAGGAGAAACAACACGTCAATATCCTGAAAACTCGCTTGGAGAAGATGGGGCTTCCCGTTGGTCCCTGGTTGAAGCAGCTAAAAGAGGCCGTAATGCTGGAAGAGCCCGACGATAAACCATTCCGCGTATGGTGGAAGGAAAGGGGTAAAATAAAAGAGAGGAAAGTCCCGCTGGGTGAACTGAAGACGAATATCGTGAAGATCGTCTCCGGTCAGAAGATTACCTATGTGGCCGATGCCATTTACCACGAGGATAATACGCGTAAGATCGTCAAACTGGCCAAGAAATCCGATTTGCTCTTCATCGAAACCGGCTTCTCACAGAGCGATGCGAACCTAGCGGCTGAAAAGTTCCACCGCACGGCCCAACAGGCGGGCCACCTTGCACGCCTGGCCCAGGTTAAGAATATGGTGCCCTTCCATTTCTCCCCCAAGTACACGCACCAAGGGGAGCTCTTGTTTCAAGAGGCGACGAAAACCTTCAGAAATTCCCCTTGATCTCGATCCGAGGGAGAATTCCCATCGCAGTGATTAGGTGGGTTGTTGCCCAAATTCCCTTTCGCTCAGAGTTCGTTTTTCCGGTTTTCCAGGGATTCCCAACTTTGAACTTTGACATTGACTCTCGTGTTCGTGTTTCGTGCTCGTGCTCGTGGTTCGGAACCCGTCATCTGCGATTTGGATTTTCCCTTTTGGCATTGGAACTTTGACATTTGGCATTTTCCTCTCGTGCTCGTGTCCGTGTGAGAGAATCGTGCTCGTGGAGCGTTATTCGTGCTCGTTATCAGTTATTTGTCATTTGAACTTTTAGCGTTAATTCCATCATTGCAAGATTTCATTATTTCATTATGCCAATGTTCCATAATTCCATTATTCCATATTTCCATTTGAATTTTGGACTTTGACATCTGATATTTCCCTTGCCTCCAACCTTAATCCTTAGCCACTCTGGAGCACCATCATTTGACCGCAGCACTGCAAGACAGCAAAACTGCAGAACCGCATTTTTCTCAGCCTTCTGCCTCCAACCTCTACCCTCTTTCCCCTTTCCGACTGCAACACCGCAACACTGCAAGACCGCAGAACCAATTTGTCGCAGCACCGAATAACTTCGCGTTCCAGGGATTTGGACCCACTTCCTTAAATCCTCACCCCAGCGCGCCTGAGCTTGCCCAGGATACCACGGTTCGCCGGGGACTCGAAGAATGTTGCTATGACCTGGGCCACTTTGGGGCCAATACCCGGTACCCTTTCTAGATCCGAGGGCTTGGCCTTGGACAATGCATCCAGCGAGGGGAAGTGTTTGGCAAGGGTTCTGGCCGTCCCCAATCCCACCGCTGGAATCCCCAAGGCGAAGATGAGGTTCTCCAGGGGGCGATGCTTTCCGCCGGCAACGGAGGTAAGGAGTCGATCCGCGTTCTTCCCCTTGATGCCCGCCTTTTCCAAATCCTCCTTTACCAGGAAGTAGAGGTCGCCCACATCCTCTACCATCTCCCGTTCTACAAGCCGATAACACAGCACATCCCCCACTCCAACCATATTCATTCCATCCTCGGAAACGAATTGCCTCAGGTGTTGGGCGAGTTGGGCTGGACACTTTCCGCCGGTACACCGGGAAAATGCCTGACCCGGCATTTTCGTGACGGGAGCACCACATGAAGGACAGGATGGGGGCACTCGAAAGGGCCTCTCCTTTCCCGTTCGAAGGGCTTCGACGGGCTTGACCACCTCCGGCCTCACGCCTCCCGCACGGCGTACCACAACTCGGTCGCCGATTCTAATATCCTTCCTCCGAATATCCTCCTCGTTGTTCAGGGAGGCGACCCGAATGGTAGCGCCTCCTACCCGTACGGGCTCCAGAAGCCCAAAGGGCTTAATCGCGCCCGTCCTTCCAACCACGATGAAGATATCCTTCAGCCGAGTGGTGGCTTCGACGGGCCGAAACTTATAGGCCAGGGCCCATCGGGGGGCCCGAAGGATCTCCCCTGCCTTTTCGCGGTCCCTCAGGGCATCCAACTTTACCACCACCCCATCGGTATCGTAGGGGAGTCCATTTCGCCTTCGGCTCCAAAGCTCAATGTATTTCCACACCGATTCGATGGATTGGTGACGTTCATTGTGGGGATTCACTTTGAGTCCGATGGATGCTAAGTACTCAAGGGTCTCCCAATGCCTCTCCGGTTCCCTCGCTTCCATGGAGCCAATGCCGAATATCCATATATTCAACGGCCTCTGGCCGGTCACGCGGGGGTCCTGTTGCCTCAAGGACGCGGAAGCCGCATTTCTCGGGCTGGAGTAAAGGGGAAGGTCCTTTTTCAAGCGGCTCCTATTAAGGGTATCGAAATCCCTCCTGTTGATATACACCTCGCCCCTTACTTCACATAGGAGAGGGGCCGAACCGCCTTTTAGATGGGCGGGGATGGCGGAAACCGTTCGGATATTTGCCGTCACATCCTCTCCCTCCATTCCATTGCCCCGGGTAGCCGCTCGCACCAGATGGCCCTCTTGGTAGAGCAGGGCAACGGCCACTCCGTCGATCTTGAGTTCCGTCACGTAATCGACTTCGTCGCGCACGAGCACCTTGCGAACCCGGCCCTCCCATGAAAGGAGGTCGTTGCGGCTGTAAGCATTTTCCAGGCCCAGCATGGGGCTGAGGTGCCGTACATGCGGAAAGAGATGGGCTGAGGGAGAACCGACCCTCTGGGTTGGGCTATCAGGGGAGTAAAATTGGGGGTTCGCTTTTTCCAGTTCCTCCAGCTCCCGGAAGAGGGCATCGTACTCATGGTCGCTGATAATCGGCTCGCTGAGCAGGTAGTAGCGGTAGTTGTGCTGTTCCACCTGGCTTCTCAGCGCCTCGATCCGCCTCTTTACCTCGTCAATGTCTCCCTTCATGCCCTCTTATTCTCCATCCGCGAAGCAGTATTGATATTATACCACTTCGACAGTCCATAGCCCTCTTGTTGAAGCCAGAGGATTTCCCTGAGGGAATGGGAATTTACCCTGAGAATCGGGGGCTCTCTCAAATACGTTGCTGGATTTCCCCAATTTTTCAGCGCTTTTTTTAACCCCTTGAATATGCGGGAAAAACCTTTTTCCCCAAGGGAACATCGCTTGCCCTTAGCCAATTTGCTGGAGGAATGGGGCACCCATCAAGGGTGAGCAGAGCTTGTCCTGAGCGCAGCCGAAGGGCTTCGACGTGAGCTCAGCCGAACGTAAGGGGAAGGCTGGCCCTTAAGGCCGGAAGGGGGAAGTATTCCCCGCCTGCAAACCCCGAAAGGGTCACTCCGGAAGCATGGAAGCGAAGGGGCAAGTGTGTTCCCTGCAAAACTCACCAAACTCCACAATATATTCCCTTGAGATAAGGGGGATTTTCTGATAGCCTCTTGTGGCGAAAACCTATGGGGGGAGAGTGCCATGATACGGGCCATTGATTGGGAAACCTTTAAGAAGCTCAGGGGAAGCGAGAAAAAGGAGTATTTCCTGAGGGAGGGGAACATATTCCATGTGATCATGGCTCAGCAGTTCGATCGACCTATCCTCGACTACATCTGCGAGTTGGTCACGAAGATACGGGGAATCGCCAAGGGAAACCAGGGTATGCTCTTTCTCCAATCCCTGCTTCAGACAAAGCGGGCCATGCTCTACTTCGTTCAACCCTCGACCAGGACATTCCTCTCCTTCATGTCCGCATGCCAGATCTTGGGGATGAGATGTTCGGAGGTCCGCGACCCAACGACCTCCTCCGAGATGAAGGGCGAAACCCAAGAGGATACCCTGAGGACTTTCTCCAGCTATGTCGATCTCGTCATTATGCGCCATGTTCAGGAGAGGTTCGCTGAGAAGGTGGCCTGGCTGCTCAACCAGACCGGGCGGCCCGTTTCGGTGATCAATGCCGGTTCCGGAAAGGACCAACACCCCACCCAGGCCCTGCTTGACGTCTATACGCTGCATCGCTCCTTCGAAAACTATGGCGGCATTGATGGAAAGGCCATTGCCATGGTGGGGGATCTCCTCCGCGGCAGGACAGTCCGTTCCCTCTCCTACCTCTTGAAGAACTACGATGGGGTGAAGATCTGCTTCGTGGCCCCACGGGGTCTCCAAATGGACAAGGATCTGAAGGCTTACCTGAGGGAAAACGATGTTGAATTCGAGGAAAGTGACGATCTAGAAGAGATCATCCCCCTTGTGGACGCAATCTACATGACTCGGATTCAAGACGAGTACGACGAGGGGGACGAATCGAAAGAGATCGACTATAGCAAGTTTCACTTCAGGACGGATCACCTCAAAATCCTCAAGCCCAACGCCATCATCATGCACCCTCTTCCGCGGCGCGCGGAGATCAACACCGGGGGTGACCAGGACCGCAGGGCCATGTACTGGCGCCAGGTGAGAAACGGGATGTGGGTCCGGGTAGCCCTCATCGCCAAGATTTTCAACGCGGATAAGGAGATCATGGGCTACTGACCCGGAGAACTTGAAACTCGTCTTTCTCAGATCTGATGGGCACATTCCCTCCATAGCACGGTTGACTTTATTTTATGCAAATGGTATTTTAACCTTTAATAGATTGAGTCCTTATTGCTGTTTTAGACAAGGGAGGAGCAAATGGAGTGGGACAACCGAAATAAGGGTGGCGGGGATCGAGGTGGCCCCCCGGATTTGATGGACCTCGTCTCAAAGGCCAAGAAGTGCTTCGAGGGAGCGGGGAAAGGAGTACTAGGAAAGGGGTTCTTCCTAGCCGGTATCGTGGTGATCGTCATCCTCATCTTCCTGTTTACCGGCCTGTACACCATAGGTCCCGAGGAAATGGGCGTGGTGCAGCGGTTCGGCAAACACGTCAGAACTGAACC
>DAOVIU010000334.1 GCA_030673585.1 Pseudomonadota bacterium
CGAGAACTATCGGGAGCTCATGTATTTTATCAGTGTAGAAGAGGGCGAATATGCCTTAAAACCGATGAATTGCCTTGCCCATATGCTGATCTATAAGTCCAAAATCAGGAGTTATCGGGATCTGCCGATAAGGTATTTCGAACTGGGGAAAGTGCATCGGCACGAAAGGAGTGGCGTCCTTCACGGCCTGCTGAGGGTCAGGGAATTTACGCAAGACGATGCTCATATCCTGTGCAGGCCCGATCAGCTGAACGACGAGATAAAGGGTATCATCGAACTGGTAATCGATTTCATGAGGGTATTTGGCTTTCAATACGATATGGAGATCAGCACTCGGCCGGAGAAATCCATCGGGACCGATCAAGATTGGGAAAGGGCAACTGCCGCATTGTTGCAGGCCATGAAAGATAAGGGGTTGCCGTATAGGATAAATGAAGGAGAAGGGGCCTTTTATGGACCAAAGATCGATGTAAACCTTGAGGATGTCTTGGGGAGACATTGGCAGTGTGCGACAATTCAGTGTGATTTTACCTTGCCTGAACGGTTCGACCTCTACTATATTGGGAAAAAAGGGGAGAGGAACCGCCCTGTAATGCTTCACAGGACGATTCTTGGGACGTTGGAGAGATTTATCGGTGTGCTGATAGAGCATTATGGGGGCGCGTTTCCCACCTGGCTTGCGCCTATTCAGGCCATCGTGTTAACAATTACCGATAAGAGCATTCCGTATGCAGAGGAGGTGTTTCGTTCCTTGGTCGATAAAGGGATGAGGGTGGAGAAGGACTTCAGGAATGAGAAGCTGGGACTGAAAGTCAGGGAAGGCCAGCTCATGAAAATTCCCTATATGCTGGTTATCGGTAACCGGGAGGAGGAATCCAGTACCATCTCTCCTCGGGTGAGAACGGGAGAGCAGTTAAGGTCCATGAAGGTGGATGAATTCGTCGCTATGGTAGAGGGGAAATGCCGCATCGAAATGGAGGGTGAAAAACCGAAGACCAGTGTGCAAGGAGGTGAGAAGGAAAATTAAAAAGCAAGGGATACGAAGAAAGCAAGGGATACGAGAGGTAAGGGTTAACAGGCGGATTAAGGCCAGGGAGGTCCGGGTGATAGATCCCGAGGGAAAACAATTGGGCATCATGTCCTTGGATGACGCTTTAAATATGGCAATGGAGATGGATTTGGACTTAGTGGAGGTTGCGGACAAGTCTGATCCCCCTGTCTGCCGGATTATGGATCACGGGAAATTTAAGTATCAGCAGAGCAAGAAGAGTCAAGAATCGAGAAAGAAACAGGTAATCATCCACCTGAAAGAAATAAAGTTGAGGCCAAAAACAGACGAGCATGATTTTCAGTTTAAAGTCCGCCACATGGAGCGATTCCTCAAGGAAGGGAACAAGGTCAAGGTCTCCATGATATTCAGGGGGAGGGAGATCATGCATCCCCATATCGGGGAGAAAATCTTGATGAGGGTCATTGACTTTACCAAGGAATGGAGTGCAGTTGAGCAGTCCCCCAAGCGAGAGGGAAGGGCTATGATTATGGTTCTCGCCCCGATTCAAAGTGCCAAAGGTCAAGGCTCGGACGATTAGATCAGGGCGTATTTTCGGATTACGATGGGTTTTTGCTATCTGATGTTCTTTGTAACAAAGCGGAAGGAGTGAAGGCGTGCCGAAATTGAAGACGAACAAAGGAGCAGCGAAGCGGTTCAGAAAAACCTCCACCGGTAAGGTGAGAAGGCGGAAGGCCTTCGCGAGTCATATCTTAACGAAAAAGAGCACGAAGAGGAAGAGAGGCTTAAGGGCCTCCACCTTCGTGGATAAAACAAACTCGAAGGCAATAAAGAAACTGATCCCCTATGCATAGGGGATTGATCGCCACAATGCAGGCCGGGTTGAAGGAGGAATGTAATGGCAAGGGTAACAAGAGGACCTAGGGGCAGCAGGCGGAGGAAAAAGGTTTTGAAAATGGCCAAGGGGTATAGGGGAGGCAGGGGAAGGCTCTTCCGAAGCGCCACCGAAGCCGTAAACCGTGCCATGCATTATGCCTACCGGGACAGAAAGGTCAGGAAGAGGGAATTTAGACAATTATGGATTGTCAGGATTAATGCGGCTGCAAGATCAAACGGTCTTTCCTATAGTCAATTTATCAATGGATTGAAGAAGGCGGAGGTATCCCTCGATCGAAAGATTTTGTCGGATCTGGCCGTCTCCGATCCGGCGGGATTTACCAAGATAGCTCAATTGGCCAAGGACCATCTTTGATAAGGGTTTCTAAGGGACGGAATTCCCTCGTTTTTTTTCTTGATTCGAATACTGGAAAGTGATAAGAGGAAGACATCTCAGTTGGTCCCTTGAACAAGGGCTGAGAAAGGAGGGTGATCGATGACCAAAGCCGATATTGTTAGTAGCGTCTATGAAAGGGTCGGATTTTCGAAGAAAGAAGCCGTAGGGGTTGTTGAGACTATCTTCGACATCCTGGAGGAGGCCCTGGAACGAGGGGAGAAAGTAAAAATTTCCGGCTTTGGGAATTTTGTTGTGAGGAACAAGAGGGCCCGAAGAGGTCGAAACCCCCAAACGGGCGGTGATATCGAGATTTCCTCGAGGAAGATTTTGACCTTTAAGCCATCCCAGTTCTTAAAGAATGAGCTAAACCGTTAGGAACTTTTTCATTTACGTGGGGGGATATTTGAAACGAGGGGAGAAAGAGAAAGGACTGAGCCAGTCAATTCCCGATAAACTCTTCTACAAA
>DAOVIU010000315.1 GCA_030673585.1 Pseudomonadota bacterium
GACCCGAGACCTTGGAGAGATCAGTGATGAGGTCCTCGGTCATCCCGTCGCTGAAATACTCCTGCTCAGGATCTCCGCTCATATTGGCAAAAGGCAGCACGGCAACTGAGGGTTTTTTGGGTAACTGTAGTGCTTGGATCTTGTCAGAGGGCATTTCCTCTAGCGGAGGGGAAGGACGCAAGAAAAAGTTCCAGATAGTTAAGGCCCCAGCTCCCACAACTAGAACCGCCACCAAAGCCAAAGCCGCCCACTGCCATTGTCTCAGTCCGGGCCCTTTCTCACCGATAACCTTTCCCGCTGCTTCGGGCTCCATAAGGACTCGATAAACCCGAACCGGTTCAGCGATGTTCTTGACGGTGTGCTCTCCCAGATACTCATAGCCCAGTGCTACCTTGTTCTTGACACTTTCATATGCGATCCCAGAAATGCAAATGCCTCCTCCATCAGCCAGTCCCTCTACCCGGGCAGCAATATTGACCCCATCCCCATAGATCCGCTCTCCATCCTCGATCACATCCCCGAGGTTGATGCCGATCCGAAACTCCATCCTGCGCCTTTCGGGCAACTCTGCGTTTTTGGCCTCGAGATCCTTCTGGATCTCCGCGGAACACTCGACCGCATCCACCACGCTCGAAAACTCAGCCAGAAGGTTGTCCCCCGGGGTATCCACCACTCTGCCACGATGCTTCTGGATGAGCGCTGACATTGCTTTCCGATAAGTTCTCAGTGTGTCGACGGTCGCCACCTCGTCCTCTCTCATGAGGCGGCTGTAACCTTTGACATCGGCACTGAAGATGGCAGTTAGCTTACGTTTAAATGTCCCCCTGGTCATGCGGTAATACCCTTAGAGAGATTGAAAGCTGTGGAGAGGGCAATGGCTACCGACATGGTAACTAAGTACCACATCGTGGCAGGTAACTTCAACCCATCTGTGAGGATTTTCTGTGATCGTATTACACTCGTAAGGGGACAGCAGGGTGGAGATCCTACCCGTTTACCAAATAAAGATACCCAGTCCCCTCGTGGCGAGGGCAAGCGCGGTAGCCAGGATGAGGGTGAAAATGGCGGTAATGAGGGCTCGCCTCGAGCCGATTTCCCTCCAGAGGACGGCGATGGTTGCGAGACAGGGAACATAGAAGATCACGAAAACCGTGAAGACCATTACCTGCAGTTTCGACATAACGGTAAGGACGTCGGGTGTTCCCAGGGCCTGGATGAGCATGATCATGGAGAGTTCCTTCCGAAGGATGCCGAAAATGAGAGTCGTTCCTACGGCCTCGGGAAGCCCCAGGAGGTAGGTAATGGGCCACAGCATAGTGTTAATCAGGCGGTCCATACCCCAAAACTCCATCAGGCTCAGGACAACGCTTCCCACGATGAGCATAGGCCACGCGATAACGATATACTCCGGGATCCGATACCAGGATTTCGTCAAAGTGGTCCTGACGGAAGGGAGATGGTAGACGGGGATTTCCATGATCATGCCGGGGGTAACCTCGGGAAGGATCATGGATAAAATCCGACCGGACAGGGCGATAACGGCGATGTTGAGGGCGTAGATAGCTAATGCGGCATTGGGATTGATGAAGAAAGCAACGAGGCCAAAGATGATGGCTGTCCGAGCCGCACAGGGGATCAGGGTAGTCAAGACCGAGACCATGAATCGATCGCGTTCCGATTCCAAGATTCGGGTCCCCATGATGGCTGGGACGCTGCATCCATAACCCAGCATTAAAGGAAAGATGGATTTCCCATGCAACCCTATACGGTGCATGAAGCTGTCCATCAAGAAGGCTACCCTAGGCAAGTATCCCACATCCTCGAGCAAGGCCAAGCCAATGAGGAAGGGAACCAGGTAGGGAAGTACGACGGCAATTCCCCCCGCTATCCCCTGGAGTACTCCGTTTAGGATGAGAAACCCGACGCTTCCGGATCCCATGGTTTCGGCGAGACGCCCACCAAGGGACTCGAACAGTGCCATGAGCGGCCCTTCTACCTTTTCGCCGATGGCAAAGACGAAGTTGAAGAAGCCATAAAACACCAGTACCACGAGGAGATATCCCAGATACGGGTGCATCACGACGTTGTCAACCTGAACCCTGATATCTCCCTTGGGGGGATGGACCACTATAGCCGCCCGCTCGAAGATATTCATCGCCTGGGCGTGACGTTCGGATGAGATGACCATATCCGAAGATCGGCCGTGCCGGCTGCTGAGCATATTTTGCAGTTCCGTGACCCTTTTCGATAAATCTCCGTCCGTATCCTTCAGCATAGCGATAAAGTTTTCGTCGCCCTCCAGGAGTTTGATGGCGGTAAGCCTTTTTGGCAATGTATGGTCATCTTTGAGGTAGCCGGCCATCAACTCGATGATTGTCTCCACGTCTCGACTGTATTTGAGGGGTTTTGTCTTTCTGCCTCTTTGGAAAGCCTTCAGGGCTTCGGAAAACAGCTCCTTGAGCCCGATTCCCTTGACACCGAGGGTTTCTACCACGGGGATTCCGAGGATGGAGGAGAGCTTTTTGGGGTCGATCTCGATTCCTTTCCGACGGGCTTCATCCGTCATATTGAGGCATAGGACCATGGGAATTTCCAGTTCCATTAATTGAAAGGTGAGCTCCAGGCTCCTGGAGAGCAGAGAGGCATCAACGATATTGATGATAACATCGGCCCTTCCGGAAAGGAGATATTTCCGGGATTCGTACCCCGCAGCATCCGTTGAGGTAATGGAGTAGGTTCCGGGTAAGTCGACACACTCACAGGTATATCCATTCAGGTAGATTTTGCTTGCAGTGTACTTGACAGTCGTGCCGGGGAAATTAGACGTGATGGCCTTGTATCCGCTCACGTAGTTAAAGATGGTGCTCTTCCCACAATTCGGTTGTCCGGCCAAAGCCACCTTCATTCGATATCCTCTACGGTAATGTGAGAAGCCATTCCCCTTCCAATGGCTATCTGGCTCCCGTGGATCATGATCAGGATGGGCCCCCCCATGGCCGCATGCCGCAGTAC
>DAOVIU010000001.1 GCA_030673585.1 Pseudomonadota bacterium
ACCTGCTGTGCCCTCTCTTTTGCCACCTCCTGGGATAACTTAAGGTTCACCGCCAGCAGGTCTCCACCCGCTCCGCAACACATGGCATACTGTCGGTTATCTTCCATCTCCACGAAGCTAACTCCGGGAATGCTATTGATAACATACCGGGGTTCATCGCAGACCCCGGCATTTCTCCCCAAATCGCACGGGTCGTGATAGGTCACCGTTTCCCTCATCTCCTTCAGTGGGATTCTCCCTTCTCTGGTCGCTTCCGCGAGAAACTGACTAGTATGGATCACCTTTAACCCATGTTCTCCTTGCATGATTTTCTTATACTCTGCGCCCCACACTCGGTAGCAGCCCGGGCAGTTAACGAGCACGGTGTCTGCACCAAATGCCCTCACCTTATCGATGTTATGAAGTACGAACTCCCTTGCCCTATCATATTTCCCGGCGACGAGCAAGGGAAAGCCACAGCACCACTCCTCCCCATCTAAAACCGCAAAATCTATCCTCATGAAATCCAAAATTTGAGCAAGGGATTGGGCTATGGGATGGGCCATGGAGAAATAGGCGGTATTACACCCTACGAAATAAACCACTTTTGCCTTCTCCCTCTCCGTTGGATATAATGACAGCCTTGCCCTCCGTAGCCAATCAACCTGTTTTTCAATCGGTTTTCCCGCTGTATTACGATTTTCGACCAGGACGTTTACAAGGCTTTCTATTGCATCCAGGCTGAATCCTCTCCTCTGAAGATCGGTTCGTAGGGATTCCCACAATTCCGGGGATCGGATCTTGACCGTACAATCCTCCTCGCACCTCCCACACATCGTGCACTCATATACCCTTTTGACGAACTCCTGCGTTATTTTCCTCTGATTATACGGACGATCCAGAAAGAAATTCTTTAGGGCCAAGAGCTTTCCGCGAGGTGTAGAAGATAGCCACCCTTGGCTGGTGGGGCATACGCTCACACAATAGCCGCATTGAACGCAAGCACGGGCCTCTTCTATGAAATCCCTCCGTTTATCCGTTTCCAAATTCTCGGCTCTTTTGGGCAATAGCCTGTCCCCAAGAGCGAGGGTCGACGTGGCCAACCGATATAACGGAGAGCTTAAAATGATGGGGGAATCGATCCACATTCCCGGGTTCATAATGTTCTCGGGATCGAATGCTTTTTTTCTCTCCTTTCTTCTCGCCAGCTCTTCCGAGGAGAGTACTTTGCTCTTATAGGGAGCATTCCAAACCCCTAACCCCCCCCCGGGATAGCCGCCCACCTCGAGGGCTAAATCAGCGATGTCCCGGGGAGTATGGAGGGAAAAGGCAAACTCCGCCAAGGTCCTCTCATCGGTTACGTACATAGGCAGGAATGTGACCTCTTCTGCGGAGGTGATGTACCCTACCAAACCCATGGTCCGCTTTCTCAATTTCCGAAGGCCGGCGTAAAATGCCCTCAACTTGTCAATGGGAATGACGGCATCGCTGAGCATGATGGTTGGGACCGCCCTTCTCACCCTGAAGAGGAATAAGCGCTGTTCCCACTCCTCTTCACCCCCTTCTTTTTCCACGCCACCAATGACCCCCAGCAATTTTCCGAGCTTTCGCCTCCCGTGATCGATCTCTCCCTTTTCACCTTCGAAGGCCACAAGGGCGAATCCGCTCCCCGGCTCAAAATCCGGCGTATGGTAGCCCGAGGCCTTCACCAGGCTGAGATAGTGGTGGTCGAAAACCTCGATACTGTACGGCCTCGGCTCAATACGGGCCAAGGTAGCTGCCGCCTCGAGCAACGATTCCATCTTACTGAAGTAGACCAACTGCCGTGAAGCCGCCTGGGGGATATCCCGAACCTCTATCTCCGCCTTGGTCACTATTCCAAATATCCCCTCGGATTGAAGGAAATCATCAAGGCCCCTTCCCCTGGAGAATGTTTTTATGGATCCATCGGGAAGCACTACTTTACTCCAGGGGATCTGATCCTGAACCCGGGAATATTTCAGGCTTCCTATTCCCTCCCCCGAGGTCATGATCCAACCACCTACGGTGGAAGATTTGGCGCTAGAGGGGTAGCTTTTTACGGTCAATCCCCTCTTTCTCAACCGCCTGTCGAGATTCCACCACGTAATTCCCGCCTCGGCGACTACCGTTTTTCCGGTCTCGTTAATTGCGATCACCTCTGAGAGGCCCAGGAGATCGAGTACAACACCGCCCTTTTTGGGAACAGAACCCAAAAGGCCCGACGAACCCCCTCCCCGAGGTACCACGGGGATTCTCCTCTCATTACAGTAGGCAACAACCCTGGAAGTCTCCTCATCGGTTACGGGCCTCACGACTGCCGAAGGCATCGTATTGAAGAAGATTTTGAACTCCGATGGAATGGGGGCCATATCGCTCCGGTAAAACCACCGTTCGAATTCACCCGTGGTAACGCGATCCCCCACTAACTCCATCAGGTCTCTTTCCAGTTTCCCTAAATCCATCTCTCCCCGTTCTGAGAAGCATTTTGATCCATCTGCTCCCCCCGTCAAATCCAATAGAATCTTGCTTGCCTCATTATCCCTAACCCTCTTTTTCCACGCAGTCCTTATACTGGTCGGCGGAGATGAGGGAATCGAGCTCTTCGGGGTTTGACATACCGATTACGACTATCCACCCCTCGCTGTAGGGGTTTTTATTGATGGTCCCGGGCTTTTTAGACAAAACTCCATTCACCTGGATGACCGCCCCGCTCACCGGGGAAAAGAGGTCATTGGTGGATTTGGCCGACTCCACAACCCCAAAGGGCTGCATATGCTCGACCTGAGTTCCCACTTCAGGAAGCTCTACATACAAAATATCGGTCAATTGATCTTGGGCGAAGTCCGTTATTCCCACGCGGCCCTTATTTCCCTCAACCTTCAGCCAGGTATGTTCAATGTTGTATTTTAGGTCATCCGGATAGTATAGCTCCTTTGAACTCATTGATCCCTCCGCGTATACTATCTTACCTTTATCGTTGGATTTAAGGTGATCTTGCTTGCCATCGAGTTAGTAACCAAACAACACTTCTTGCTCGTTTCCAGAACTTGTCCCCTGCCATTTCATATCTTCCCTCCTTTTCATTCCCCTTTACCCATGAAGATATTCACAACTTTACCCGGGTGGCTTTGAAATTTCCTCGTCAACTTCTCGAAGCCACTAGCCAGAATTTGTATTAGCTTACCTGAGCGTTCGCCCCCCGTGAATACCGCCAAAACCCCGCTTACTTAATCAAAGGTATCCCATCATTTTAGCTATCTTCTTGTAACTCTTCCGCTGGGGGTACTCTGGTAGTAACGTATATCCCCTCGGCAATCGTGAACCAGTCGAATTGACATACCTGAACCCCATCATCAAATCGTCTAACCTCCCCTTCGGTACTGTAAATATGATCTCATCATCTCCAGCCATTGCACGATAGTGGTCACCGCGGCATGGTATTGCAACTTGACATTCCCCATTTTGTGCAGCGGGGACTACCCCGTAAACGCAAGCAGCATGGCTCGACAGGGAACATTTAAGATCATATCCTTCTTTGTACTCCCTCGCCAAGAGGAGCAGGCTTAGTTGAGCTGAGTCACAGTAAATCATAACCAAATCAGGTTCAAAATTGGTCGTCCTCAGTGGAGCAGAAACCACACCAATATACCTGCCCACATCTAAACGCGGAAATTCCTGGGCGTAATGGCTTCCGGCTTCCAGAGTTTCTACATCATGGGGGAAGCGATTATGTCCCTCCAAGAAATACTTCGGAGGTTCTCCCAACCCGTAACCTATAACCGGTTCAGGGCACCAATTATCCTCCTTCAGCATCGCGACTGCCATTCCCTCACGGCGTGAAATCTGAAAAGCCTGGCAAAGTGACAAGTGATGGCCAAAATCCCTAACGGGCCTCTGGGCCTCACCGGGGATATCGGCTTCATTTTCGAGCAATTTCAGTGCTAAGGGGAAGGTTTTTAATCGTAACTGTCTCTCAAGTTCATCTCCATACGCACGGTAAACTTCAAGATCTCCCATTTTACCAATACCTCCTAAACTTCCTTAGTAGCCTATCTTGGCTTTATCCAGGGCCATGACGGGTTATTTTCAAAATCCGCACTGGGCGATGCGTCCCTCAAGTTCGACTCTCAAGGCCGACCCAGGGGACACGTAAAGAGAGGATAGTAAAAATCCGAGGGAGAAAATATTTCATCACTTGGGCGTGCCGTAGGCGCAGAAATGGCTTACCTCCAGGATTTTCGCCGCCCCGGATATGGTCACGCCGTAGAAGACGGTCGGCTTTTGGATGAGAAATTCCCCGATGGTATTGTTCACGATGGTGGTTCCCGTAACAAGGGCAACATCGCACCAGAGGAGGTTATCTCGGGCCTTATGGGATCCTTCTATTGGAATCCCGAATTTCCCCTTCCCGATGTTGTCCGGATCGAGGTCCGTTACCCTCAATGGAAAGGCCTTTGATAACGCCTCCACCATTCGTGGCTGGAGGCCGACCATGGCAATCTTGGGCTGGCCGAATTTCTCCCTGATATAACTAAGCAACTCAAGGCTGCACTGTTTTGGCTCCTGATCCTTGCAGTGGACGGCTTTATCGATCAGCCCCACATGGTTCATGGTCGCATTCAAGGTCGAAACAAAAACAGCCCGGTGGAAGTTCGTCCTCAATTCGAGCTTCAAGATATCCGAAATGGTACCCTCATATTCCCCAAACATATCGGTGAAGGCCTGGCCGGGGGTACCCCTGAGTTTGGCCTGCATCAAACGCTCCTTCCCCTTGAGCAGCGGATAGTCCAGTTCCTCGGGGCGGCCGATGGCTTCCTCAGGGGTCAATGGCTGAGCAATGACCCGGACCTCTTCCGATTCCAATCCATTTTCTCGGGAAATCCGACCGAATTCCCGCCGTAAGGTCTCAAATATTTCAACGCTTTTTCGAATTCTCTCCCTCAAGGAAACCCTCATTTTTCGGTCATGCCGCTCTACCGTATCATGGTCAGCAATCTGACTCCATGGTGATGTAACTCTTTGAAAGTAGCTCCTTGGCTTATATACCGGATTACCTCATCGGGTTCCACGACCTTCGATCCCGAGATAACATCGATCCCGTAATCGAAGAGAACAGGTGTGAGGGGCGTTGTGGGCCCGATCATGGCGACAAAACTTTCCTTGCAGTGAGCCAAGAGACCTTCCAGTGTGTGATTGATAAACGTCGTTCCCGTTATCCCCACGACATCGCACTGGGGCAAAATCTCTTTAGCGGCCCCCTCTGGAAAATCCCCCTCCAATGGCCGTTTCTCAATGACCCAGAGGTTTTTTACCGATTCTCTTAGCATGGCTAGAAACGGAAAATGGCCAACAACCGCCATATTCTTTCCCTTGCCCTTTTCTAAAAGGATCTCATAGGCATTGGCCTCCACGCACGTGGATTCATCGATATCGATGAGGGAATTGATGGCCGCCATACCGATGGAGGCCTCAAGGAGGTGCTCGGAACGAGAGTAGAGGGCTAGCTCAAAGGCGTTTTTTCCCGTAAGATGCCCTGCATCCCTTACCCCCTTATGGGGATGGCCTTCTTCCTTAAAGGTGGAGGCGAGCCCACAGCGTCTGCTCAGAACCGCTGTCCAATGGGCGCAGACGTGAATTCCCCTCACCTTGGTATCTCGGTGGGGAAGGGAATCGATCACATCATCCAAAATCTTCATGCTGCGCCTCGCCTTTCCCCATAAATGAGTTTCGATATCCCGGCCGGGGAACTCAGTTGGCGATTTCGTAAAAAATCCTGCTGCCGTGTAACCTGTGGCGGATCGTTTTGCCGTCGAGCAGTAGTTTTAGATGCGTGATAACCTCTTGGGGGTGAAGCCCCAACATTTCCGCCATATCTTCAGCGGTGAGAGGCCTCCTGTTCAGCGCATCTATAATCCGTGCCCCTACCTCTCCCTTACCGCGGGGAGATCTATCTCCGCAATAAGGGGATATAATGGAGGCTTTGGCTCCAAAACGCTCCTCGATCTCCCTGAACCTCTCCTCCGTCAAGGGCGAAGCGAAATCCTCCGCTGGGGGTCGGTAAACCGTGTTGAGCTGGACCCGATCGGGATTGATTCGCTCTACAACTTCTTTCATCCGTGCAATTTCGGAAGGGTTGTCATTGACACCACGGCAGTAGAGAATTTCAACCCAGATTTTCCCTTGGAACTGGTCCCTGAAATCGATTACCCCCTGGATGACCCGATTAATTTCAAGGGATGGCTCGGGTCGGTTGATAGTTTCAAATACGGTCCTTGAGACGGCATCCAGAGATGGAACCACCAAATCCGCTTGGCCGAGAGCCCTTTTGACCTCGTCCATAAAGAGGAGAGATCCATTCGTTATGACGGCCACCGGTATGGATGTCATCTTCTTGATCTCCCCGATCATTGACCCAATCTGAGAGTGTAAGGTCGGTTCCCCCGAGCCGGAGAAGGTAATATAGTCAACGGGGGTTTTCAAATGGCTTAAAAACTCCTTTATCTCCCGAATGATCGGGTGGATGGGCATGTATGTATCCCGTTTAATGGTCTTGTTGGTCGTCCTCCCCAACTGGCAGTAAATACAGTCGTAGGTGCACATTTTCCTTGGAATCAGATCAACCCCGAGGGAAACGCCCAATCTCCTCGATGGAACAGGACCATAGATGAATCGCATCTTCGCTCTCCAATGAATTTCCGAAGCAAACCTCAGTTCATCTCAGGTTTCGAAGGTTGCCCCCACATGGCCGTAAAAAAACCTGTCCCCGAATTCCTGAGCCAACCTCGCCGAGGCCCTCATGCCCGTACAGTGAGAAACACCGATGTATTCCACTTCCAGCTTCTTCATGCAATCGATGGATTCCTCGAGCTGCTCGGACGTCAGAAATTGCAGGTGTGTTCCACCTAAGAGGGCGCAAATCTTCTCCCTCCCCGTCTTCTCCATGACGTGGTTGATGGTATTGATCATGCCTGAATGGGCGCATCCGAAAATGATAACCAATCCCTTTGGCGTACCCAAGACGAGGGATTGATCATCCGGGAATTGATCTGGCACCCACTCCCCCTGCACCTTGGCGAAGAGCCTCGAATCCGGCTTTTCAAAGGGTGTCTCCCTCGGGACCTCCCCGGTCAGGAAAATCCCCTTCTCAACCTCTTGGAATTCCCTCCTCAACACAAACTGTGCCCCAGTGAACTCGAGGAATTCCCGACGAAAGGGAATCCCGGCGAATTCCCTCTTTTCACGGTTACCTTCCTTCTTCACGCTGATCCGCTCCAGAAAGATATCGGGATGCGCGAATACCTCAACCTCTCCCGTCAGCCCCAACACCTCCGGCAATCCGCCGGCATGATCGTAGTGCCCATGACTTAAGAAGATCTTCCTCACGGTCGAGAGGTCCTTCCCCCAAAGCAGGCCATTTCGAATAATGGAAGACCCGTTCCCGGTATCGAAGAGGTAATTTCCCCCCTGCGTTTCGATAAAGGATGAAAACCCATGCTCTCCGGTTCCCACCCGCGCACCTACGGTATTCTCGCAGAGAACAGTAATTCTTGCATTCACGACCCTTTTCCTCCCGTTTGAAACGGGAACAACCATGGATGGCCCCAGTCAGATGTAGTTGAGTCTCCGAATACATCCCTATTGGATATCATCCTCTTCACCTTCGCCTTTCTTCGGGCGGGTGTAGATAATCTTGTGTTGATCCTCGAAGCCTTTAAAACACGCCCTGCATTCCTGGGATTTTTCATTCGGCGAATCGCAATCAACAAGGGGTAACGGTTCCAGGTGAACCTCATAGCCCATAGATCGGTAGAGCTCCGCCGCCTCACTCAAGCGAGGCTCGGTGGCCACGAACCGCCTCGACCATCCGTCCTTAATCAACTCATCCTCTCTTTTAGTGCTCTCTCCCATCCTGCCCCTATGATCTTTATGCTACCAGATGGTGCTTAGTAGCCTTCCAATTTACCCGGATCACGTTAAAAACCGATATCATTCATCCCTTTAAAGCAAAGTCCAGATTCAAATTATAAATCCATCGTATCAATAAGCGCAATGGAAGAATGGTAGAATTTGGCCTGGAGAGGGCTGCGGGAAGGTGCCCGAAATCCACTAGCGGCAAATCGACAGGACGCGGGAATTTGTCAAAACAAAAGAGATGCGTCTTGTCCCCTAAGAGGGATTGACTACCAACCGATTAAATAGAGAACCATCCCGATGCCAAGGCCAAAGACAAGGTTGAGAATCTTGATCAAAATGGAGTCCTTGACCGTATAAGACAAAAGGGGCAATATGCCGTGGCCATCCTGAATAAAGGAGGACGTAAAGAGGACTGAAAAGGGAATAACGCCCTCTGCGAATAACATCACAAAAACCAGGTGAGGACCGGATTCAGGTATGACGGCCACCAAGGCCCCAAGCAGAAACATCCAGGGTATATTGTTTGAGATAAGGCCCTTGAAGTTCCAATAGTTGAGCCCCATGTGAACTATAATGAGGGCAAGAAATGTCCAGAGGAAAACCCTCCACAAATGGGCTCTAATGATATGGGACCAGATATGATCTTTCAAGTAGTGGTCAGAAACAGAAACAAGGATAAACAGGCCCAGGAGCAACAGGATAAGAAGGGTTAGCCTTTCCCAATCCCAGCTCTGGGGGCCTGCAACTCCAACCAGGACCACTACAATGAAGAAACCAAAAATGAGGAGCAACAAGGAACGTACCAGTGAGATCCTTGCCAGGTTCTGCACCAGCCCTTTCCAATTGAATTGGTAGACTTCCATCTCGGGATGATATTCCTGAAGAATGCAGGATTCACAGGGAACATAGCCAATTGCCCTAACGATCCTGTCAGCCACCCAGGCGAGAGGAATGCTGAGGACGAATAACAGACCGAAAAGCAGCATAGCGGTTCCCGGGAACTTGGCGAGCATCACGAAAGCCTCATCCCCGGAGGTGGCGATCATAGCTCCCGTGAGGGCACCAAAAGAGAGCAAGCCATGTACATAGAGGGAGACATTCATGAAGGCCCCCAGACACCCCGGGGTCACTCCTAAAAAGGATGCAACGGCATACTGCCTCCATATCCCCCCCGTCATTATGGCCGTTAGCCGCTTTTCGGAGAACATGTCGAGGAAGTCCACGATTAGCATCATGACAAAGACGAACACCGTGATCATGAGGGCGTGTTTTAGAATCTCGAAGACAACCATTCCTTTGCCTCCTCAACACGCAACGTAAGTCTTCTTAAGCATAACCCGCAGCCCAAGAAAAGCCCCCAAGGGATTTCTCCGAAGGGATAATCGCCTCTCCAATCTGGCCAGATACTGTTGCCAGCCCATGGGCAGTATAAGAACGCTTGCCCAATCGAAAACTGCTTCGGGAATCGCCCGCCCAATAAGTCTTCTCAACTCCCAGATGCTATAAAATCGTGCATGATTATAGATACTCGGGTGAAACATGCCGGTAAGCCGCCTTTTCATACCAAGGAATGAATACTTGTTCAATACCCCGAGCAAAACCTTACCCCTGGAGACCCTGAGGGCCTCACGGACAGCCCTGTCCGGATCGGGGATAAATTCCAATGTGGTGATGAGGGCAACGCAGTCAAATGATTTTCCCTTGAAGGGCAAATTTTCCGCGTCACCCAAACAAACCCGTGCCTTTTTCCCCAGCTTCTGCCTGGCCACCCGAAGCATGGGAGGGGAGATATCGACCCCAATAGCCGTCAGCCCCTTTCTCAGAAAGACCTCAAGATGGGATCCCGTGCCACACCCAACTTCCAGAACCCTCTGCCCAACAGCAAGTTCTCCCAATTTTAAAAGGAGTTCCCCTTCGAGGCCGTAAGCTTTCCTTCCCTGAGGAGTCTCGGCCCATCGATCATAGGACTGGGCAATTTTCTCATTGAACAGAATTTCCATTTGCCTCGGTAAAGAGTTTTCAAGGGAGTCATTCCGGGCGGTGAGATTCGCGGATATGAAATCGTATCGGGGGATATTGATATCATGTAGCGAAATAACCGCACAACCCCAAAAGGGCTAGATACCTCCTTCTCACTCCAACAGGACCAGTCCATTCCAGACGACTTCCGTTTCGATATTGTACGAAAATGCAAGCCCTGCCCTTTGGGCCGTCAGATGCACGTCGATCCCCACGGCCTCCATGGAAGGTCTAGCCCTAAAGGGGTGTTTGCAGGGCTTCCCCGATTTAACCCCCACACATGGATTGCATAGTTTACAGGCCCCACCGATAAAACCCGCCGCAAAGGTAAAATGCAGTTCCTGGGCTGCTTTTTCCACCACATTGATGATCTCGTGGAGTGCGTTGGCCCGTGTATAGATCGCCTTTTTCCGGTTCTCCTCGGATGTGGAATCCAGTTGCTCCGCCGGGGTTCGCAGTTGAATCAGAAGGGCTTTGGAGTACCTCTTGAGTGCCTCACGGAATTGAGATAAGGATGGACTATTGGGGGGACAGAGCAGGTGGTTTCCATAGTCGTTGCAGAGGGGGACCTGGCACTTCAGGATTACGCGTTCATCAAGCATAATATCACGTACGGGAATGATCTTGGCCTCTGTGGTCCCTCGTTCCATGGCCTTCTTAATTAATTTCTCGAACCGGTCCATCTCGTCTAGTCCTGTATCAGATTCCCCCCTATGAAGTCAACCACTCCGACTCGAAAGTTTCCCGGGTTGATAGAAGTATTCAGCATCACCAGAATCGCTATTGGGGGATCAACCGGAGGGCCAACCTTCAAAATCATAGGCCGTCTGGCAGTTCTCGGCAATTGCTGCCCATAATGGGATGTGAATTCTAAAATATGTAAAATTATTCTTAGGCTATTTGTCGCAGATTCTGATCTAATTCATCCCACGGCAGTAGAGAAACGCCGGGATCATCAAGGGCAGGAACAGAATCATCTGCATAAAACCAAACTCGGATGATTAACCGAGTCCTTATGGATTGGGGGATCACCATGAGTAATATCAGGAGTATAAAAAAAGTACTTAGGAGTAAACCCACTATTGAAGGAGCCGGTGTCCATTTGAAAAGAGCATTCGGATTTGACCATGTCCCACAGCTTGACCCCTTTTTGCTCCTGGATGATTTTCACTCAGACAATCCCGATGCCTATATAAAAGGTTTCCCATGGCATCCACATCGAGGAATAGAGACGATAACGTACGTGCTATTTGGAGAGGTTGAACATGGGGATAGTATGGGAAATAAGGGAGTAATTTACTCAGGAGATATACAATGGATGACCGCTGGCAGCGGTATTATTCACCAAGAAATGCCCAAAGGCCAAGAGGATGGGTTAATGTGGGGTTTCCAACTTTGGGCAAATCTCCCAGCTTCGTATAAAATGATGGATCCTCGCTATCGAGATGTAAAAAGTAATCAAATTCCTGAAATTGTTGCTGATACTGGAGTGAAGGTAAGAATTATTTGTGGGGAATTAAACGGCGTGAAGGGACCGGTACAGGATATCGTAATCGATCCTGAGTACTTAGATATCACAGTGCCCTCAAAGTCAAGTTTTACCTACAACCTTAAAAGGGGGCACACCGTCTTCGCCTATGTAATAGAAGGGGAAGGGTATTTTGACCGAGGACGGGATTCGTATGCTTACGAGGTAGAAGGTGTCAACTATTTCGACTTTAAGAGAGATTGTTTAATAGGTGCCGAAAACCTGATTATATTCGATGACGGCGATGATGTGGCCATTGCTAGCCACGATAAACCTGTGAGATTTCTATTAATATCGGGAAAACCTATTGGAGAGCCCGTCGCCTGGTATGGACCAATAGTTATGAATACCAAGGAAGAATTGAGGATAGCGTTTGAAGAATATCAAAATGGGACATTCATCAAACATAGAAAATGACTCCTATAGAGTGGAGTTGGAACTTTGGAGGGGGCAGTGTCAACTATGACTCTGCCTTCTCTGTTTGAGGACCCCCAATTCCATTGGTTTGCGATGCTATACGTAACATATCCTAATAAAAACTGTTTTCAATGAAATAGGCATGTTGATCATGCTCTATTCCTTTCTATATATGCCATGACATTGAATTTTGATCTGCAGCCGTTATAACTCATGTACCGGATCTTCCCGAAAATAGGGCGCTCGGGCCACGCCCTATCGTGTACTCCCCCAATACACCAGGCAATGCCAGCACATCCATTCGTTTCTCGCCCATCGAGCTCATAGCGATCGTTGAGGTAGATGGCAATCCTCATCGCTTCCTCGGGGGATTCCCTCCACTCCAGGATCTTTTTCCCCCAATACATCCCCATATAACCGTGCATTTTGCCCCTCCTGACCATCTCTCTCTGGGCGGCGTTCCATAGCTGGTCATGGGTATTGGCATGGTCAAAATCCCCCAGAGAGTAAATGTACTCCCTGGGATCTTTCCTGTGATCATTCAACGTCTTTTTCTCCCAATTGGGGAAGCCCTCGAAATTGTCATAATTATTGTTATAGAAACAGAAATTATCCGAAAGTTCGCGCCTCACGATGAGTTCTTCCAAGAAAGCCTCTTGTGATTCTTTATCGGTATCATTTTTCGTTACTTCGAGGGCAACTCTTTGCCCTGAAATGTGGCCGAAATGAAGATAAGGCGAGAGATTTGACTGCGCATCCTTCATAGGATCATTTCTCCGTTCGTGGTACGAGCGTAACTTTTTCTCTATGAATTCTTGCAAGACCTTCTGGGCCGCATTTTCACCTGGCTCAATCCAATCCACCTCTGAAACAGTTCTATCGACATGGAGCGTTTTCTCGACTTCTCCCCAATCGATTTTTCCCAGTTTTCCCTTCCATTGGGTCTACTGGACCTCTTACTATCGCATAATTCGAGATTTAGCTTCCAAGATGGTGTTCCATGGGCGAGTTTTGACACATGAAAGGTGAAAGAAAACCCTGAAAGTGGGGCAGCATCCAAAGATGGCATGAGATCATAATGGAACCTTGATTTTTGTCTTCCTCTTTGGGTAGGCTTTCCCCTAAGAAAACACGTATGAAATAACGCTAAAAAGGGTTAAAGATAAAACGTATCATCTATGAATGAGGAGGTGAAGAAAATGGCTCAGCTCAAACCAGGGGATATAGCCCCCCAATTCAAACTCGATGATCAGAACGGGAAGAAGGCGAAGCTTTCCGATTATCAGGGACGCAAACTCCTCGTCTATTTCTATCCAAAGGCAAATACACCGGGATGCACCACCCAGGCGTGCAGTGTTAGAGACGCCAAAGGTGATTTTTCCAGCCTCGGCGTGGCTGCCGTTGGAATCAGTCCCGACGCACCCGCGCAGCAGAAGAAGTTCGACGAAAAATATGCGCTCGAGTTTCCCCTCTTATCCGATGCGGACCATAAGGTCGCTGACGCTTATGGTGTATGGGGCGAGAAGTCCATGTACGGAAAGAAGTACGAGGGGATTATCCGCTCCTCGTTTTTGATCGACGAGAATGGCAAGATAATTCAGGCCTGGTATAAGGTGAGCCCCAAAGATACCGTTCCCAAAGCACGTGAGCCGCTCTAAACCGCGCTATAACAGAATACGAAGCCTCATTGCCGTTTGACCTTGGTTAACCCAAAACATGTAACAAGAAAGGGACTGATTATGGATGAAAAGGAACGCCTTAACGCTTTGGAGGTTGCCCTCAACAATGAGATGAGGGAACGAGAATTCTATCTCAAGAACGCGGAGAGGACCACAAACCCCGTCGGGAAAAAAATGTTCAAGCAGATAGGGGACGAGGAACTGGAACACTATGAGCGGCTAAAGCAATTGCATCAAAAGTGGGAAAAACAGGAAAAGTGGCCTGAAACGGTTCCGCTCAAGGTCAAAGACACCATTGTTAAGAATATCCTTATTGATCTGCTTCAGAAGGTGGAGGAGATGCCCGCAGGTGACGATGATGACCTCGAGGCGGTACGGACAGCTGTCGATTTTGAGGCCAAGGGTGCCAAGTATTATGCTGATCTGCGGGATGCTGTTTCAGATCTCAAGGAGAAACAGTTCTTCGACCTCCTTTCGAGGATCGAGAACGAGCACTACCTATCGCTGAAGGATACAGAGGAGTACTTCATCGATCCCGCCTCATGGTATCGAAGGGTCGAGCACCACGGCTTTGACGGAGCACCGTAATCTGCCGGGAAATAGGAACAAGATTCAAGCCTCATGGAAAAACCCATTAAACTGGGGATCAGCTCCTGCTTAATCGGTGAGAGAGTCCGCTGGAATGGCACCCATAAACTGGATCGGTTTCTCACCGATACCCTGGGGAAATTCGTGGAATACGTCCCCGTGTGCCCCGAGGTGGAATGCGGTTTTGATGTTCCCCGAGAGCCTTTCCGCCAGATGGGCGATCCGGATTCACCCCGTCTCATCACCTCGCGCACGAAAATAGATTATACGGACCGCATGATCCAGTGGGCGCGCAAACGGGTCATTGAATTGGAGAAGGAAGACCTCTGCGGCTTCATATTCAAGAGCAGATCGCCCAGCAGCGGCATGGGACGCGTTAAGGTCTACAATGAAAAGGGCATTCCCGCGAAAAAGGGGGTGGGAATATTCGCCAGGATATTTATGGAGCATTTCCCTCTCATCCCGGTTGAGGAGGATGGACGCCTTCATAATCCAATGCTCCGTGAAAACTTCATCGAACGGATTTTTGCCTTCAAACGGTGGCGCGAGGCCCTGGTGGAGAAGCAAAGCCGGGGTAACCTCGTCGGCTTTCATACTAAGCACAAGATGTTAATCCTCTCCCACAGCCCCGAGTATCACCGGATAATAGGGAAGCTGATAGCCCAGGCCAAAGACGTTCCCTTGAGAGAGCTCTATGATAAATATCAGAAACTACTCATGGAAGCCCTTCGCCTCAAATCCACAACGAGGAAAAATGCCAACGTCATGACCCACATCATGGGTTACTTCAAGAAACAACTTTCCGCGGACGAAAAACAAGAGCTGCTCGAGATCATCGACCTCTATCGGGGGGGCACCATTCCCCTCATCGTACCCATCACCCTCATCAATCACTACGTGCGCAAATACGATCAACCTTACCTGCAGGAGCAGTACTATTTGCATCCACATCCCCTGGAACTTCAATTGCGAAACCACGTGTGAGGGAGAAGTGAGAAATATATGACTTTTTTAGAGTCGAGCAAGTGCCAGTTATTGAAATCGAAAAGGAGGTGGCACATGATAAAAGGGAGACTTGTGATTCAGGGCCTCGGCTTGGCTATTGTGGCCATGCTTGTTCCGCTCGTTGCGGCCGAGGAAGTCCCCAGAATGACAAAGGATGAGCTCAAGACAATACTCGACGATCACAATGTGGTCATCTTGGATGTGCGGGCTGGCAGGGATTGGAACGGGAGCGAAATGAAAATGAAAGGCTCAATCCGCGAGAATCCAAAACGTTTCGAATCCTGGGCGCATAAATATTCTAAAGACAATACCATCGTGCTCTATTGTGCCTGAGCCAATGAGGGTACAAGTGCCAGGATGGCACGAAAATTCATGGACAAGGGATATACCAGGGTCTACGCCCTCAAAGGAGGCTGGCGCGAATGGTTCGATGGAGGTTATCCCACTGAACCCAAGTGATTAGACGGGTCACTTCTCGCGCTTTCGGAGGTGATGGTGAACCCAACCCGCTCATGGGCCTTGGGGTATGGATTGGGGTGTGTTTCGGCGCAGCGTTTATTGGATCCATCTAAGCAAGGGGGAGAGAGATGAACTGGAAGGATTACTTTGAGAAGACATCGGGAAAGGGCCTTTTGGCCACCGCGGGCCGCACCGGTGAGGTCGATATCGCCATATACTCCCGGCCCCACGTAATGGAGGACGGCACGTTGGCATTCGGAATGACCGACCGACTCACCCATGCCAATCTCGGGGAGAATCCCTACGCCGTTTACGCATTCAACGAGAAGGGTTATAAAGGGGGTGCGCCTGTACCTGGAAAAGGTGAGGGAGGAGACGGAGGGTTCCCTTCTCGAGGAAATTCGCAAACGTGCAGCCGAGGTAGTGTGCCCGGGAACCGGTGATGCGATTAAATATGTGGTGTATTTCCGTCCAACGAAAAATCTCCCGTTGGTGGGAACATGATCCCACGAACACGCCATCACGGGTGACGAGCTTGGAAGAACGGGTTAAACAAGAAAAGGAATCGATCCAAAACCTTGTGCTTGATGCCCAGCTTTGGAAAACCCTCGGTGCTCTTTCCCCCGAGAATGTCTGTCGGCGATCCCTCACTTCCCATGATTCCCATTTGCAATGTTACCACGTCCAGGTCCTCAATGAGTCCTACCAGGTTTTCCCTCGTGAAATGGCCGTCCATAGGGCCGATGATAGAGAGGGGTCCTTGAGCATTGAGCTTCAGCTCTTAATCCTTCAATACCTTATCCGGGCAAAGGAACTCCCTACTGTCGGAAAATGGGTAACGGAAAAGGAGTTGAAAAATGGCGAGATGTTTTACCGGGGGGTTCATTCGCTGGGGACGTTCAAAAACCCGCTGGAGGAGAAATTTGGCCTTCGCCCCGAGGATTTCCTGAAGGCGGGGCTTTCATTAGAGGGGATCAAGGTCGATTACGGTGATGTAGGCTTGAAGTTTCAAGCCCTTCCTCGCATTCCGGTTCTCTTCATCTTATGGGCGGCTGATAACGAATTTCCCGCCAGGGTAAATATCCTCTTCGACCCTACCATTGAGCATCACCTTGCCCTGGATACCATCTGGGGTCTCGTGAGGGTGATCACCTTCAAGCTTCTCGAATTCTAACGGCGAAATTCCATAGCCTAACTATTACTTCATCAAGGCGCTCAACAGTGGCGTGCTCCGGGGGGACAAAAGATCACCCTTCCCCTCTTGACATCGTAAACCCCGGAAAGGGTGATCCTCACCTCGACAATTGAGGTGAAGGAAAGAAACCCTATCGTCCATATGGGGTCTTCTAGAGGACGACCAAATTCCCTGAAAACGCTTTTCAGCTTTTCGACCTCACGTGCTAACTCCCTTATGGGCAATGAGGACATGATCCCACCGATGGGAAGGGGAAATTCATGTACTATCCTTCCCCGATTGACCAAGACGATACCCCCCTTTATGCGGATAACACGGTCCAAAGCGATGGCCATATCGCGGTCATTCCCCCCGATCACCATGAGGTTGTGGGTCTCATGGGCGATGCTTGAGGCGATCCCCCCGATCTTCGCCCCGAAACCCGATAGGAAACCACAACCCCTCCGCTTACCATCCCTTTGGATCAGGATAATCTTCAGGATGTCCCTCGATGAATCAGCCTCAATGACCCCATCCTTCACTGGCAGCTCGGCATTTCTCTTCTCGGTTACCGTTTTGTCCACGATGTGGATCGCGGGAATCCGAACCTTGCCTTCCCTTCGGGATTTGACTCGGAACAGGGATTCATCGATCTTTCCCAATTTGAATGGGCGATCACCCAGGCCCACTGAGGGAAGGGGCGATGGATCGATAACGAGCCTCCCTTCTCTGGCCACGACCCTCCCCCTCTCCATGACGAGCCTCGGGGTGGGCCTCCTTAAATCCTCCACGATGGATAGATCCGCATAACGGGATGGCGCTATCCCGCCTATGTCCCAATCCAGCCCGAAATAGGTTGCCGGGTTAAGGGTGGCCATTCGAATGGCCTCTATGGGTTCGATTCCGTATTTGATGGCCTCGGCAACGAGGTAATCCATGTATCCGCGGCTCACGAGATCATCCGCGAAAATCCCGTCGGTGGTGAGCATGACCCGATTCGACCCAATCCCCTTATATTCCCTCAAGGCTTTTGACAGGGGGTTGAGGTCGCTGCGGATTGATCCGTGCCGGAGCATCACGTACAGGCCCAACCTCACCCTGTTGATCAGATCCTCCGGACCGAATAAGACCGGAATTGGGGCGAATTTTCAATTCCTCTTTGACATTTTCCTCATACCGGGTTACATATCCTTCCTCTTCTTCGTCGTACAGGAGAATGGCAATTCTCTCGATGTGCAACGTCTCCGAAATAAACCTCCCCGTTGTCCCGAGTACATCTTTCAGTTCGATTAGCTCGATCAGCGCCCGACTGAATTCCATGAACTTCCTTCGATAGTGGTGCCTCTCCGCGTAAAAAA
>DAOVIU010000158.1 GCA_030673585.1 Pseudomonadota bacterium
GGGGAGAAAGGGTATTCATGGGGTCAATTATCCGTCCACGGGAGCATACGCGGGGAATATTACCCTTCGGGGCTGGAGTCATAGTGGGAGAACTGCATGGAAAAGGTACCGCGTCCTTGGCTCATAGATCTGAGATCAGTTGAGTAGCCGAACATCCCCTTCAATGAGGCAAGGGCCGTGATGAACACAATCTTCCCTTTCGGGATGATAGATTTCACCTCTCCCTTTCGTGCCTTCAGGTCCCCGATCACTTCCCCCATGAACTCCTCCGGGACTATTACCGCCAGCTCCATAACGGGTTCCAGGAGAGTCGGTTGTGCCCCCCTGACGCCTTCCCGAAAAGCATTGGAAGCGGCTATCCGCAGGGCCATCAAAGAAGGATTTTCGAGATCGAAGGAGGCCTTGACGAAGACCGCCTGAACGTCGGTTACGGGATATCCCATGATCTGACCGGCTGTGGAAGCATCCCTGGCCCCCTCTCGCATGGCGGAGAGCCCCTCCTGGGAAACACTGCCATTGGGGATTTCGGACTGGAACGCAAGGCCACCGCCGCGGTGGTTTGGGATGAGCTTGAGGTTTACCTCGGCGAAGTGGCGGACATCTTCGATCACCCTATCGAACCGACCCATCGCCTTCACGGCCTTGGTAATGGTCTCACGGTAAACCACCTGGGGCCGGCCGATATTGACTTCCACGTTGTATTCGCTGAGGAGTCGTTGAATCAAGACCTCCAGGTGGAGTTCCCCCATTCCGGAGATGATAGTCTGTGCCGTGTCCTCATCGTACTTCACCAAAAAGGTGGGATCTTCCTCGCTCAACCTCTCCAGGGAAGAAGTCAGTTTATCCTGGTCTCGATTGGTTTTAGGTTCTATGGCCACAGTCATGACCGGCTTATAGAAATCTATGGGTTCCAGGAGAATGGGGTGATCTTCCGTGCAAAGGGTGTCCCCCGTGGTCGTTTGCTTCAACCCCATGACCGCGACGATATCGCCGGCCCGGGCCTCCTCCAGCCTCTCCCTGTGGTTTGCGTGCATCAGGAAGATCCGTGCAACTCTCTCCTGTGCCCTTAAGCGAGGGTTATACAGCTCCGACCCGGTCTTGAGGACACCGGAGTAGATGCGTGTGTAGGCCAACTTCCTGCCTTGGTCCATTATGATCTTGAAAGCAAGCCCACAAAAAGGTTCATCATCGTTGGAAGCCCTCTCCTCAGACAGGTCCGTGTGCGGATTGGTGCCGTGAACAGGGGGTATATCGAGAGGGGAAGGAAGATAATCTACGATGGCATCTAGGAGGGGCTGGATTCCCTTATTTTTCAGAGCGGCGCCGCATAAGATCGGAACCAGGTTGAGCGAGATGGTTTCCCTCCTGATAGCCTCCTTGATCACCTCCTCCGAGAATTCCTCCCCTTCAAGGTACTTTTCGGTGAGGGCATCGTCCGATTCGGCAACGGCCTCCAGGAGCTTTTTTCTATATTCTAAAGCTTGAGGGAGAACTTCTTTGGGAACCTCTATCTCGCTGCAGGAGGCCCCGAGGGTTTCCTCGTGCCACGTGATCGCTTTGAGTCGAATCAAATCCACCACGCCCTCAAATTGATCCTCGGATCCCAGGGGCAATTGAACCGGCAAAGGTTTTGCCCCCAACCGGTCGACCATCATCTCAACAGTCCCGAAGAAATTGGCGCCAATGCGATCCATCTTGTTGATGAAGGCCAATTTGGGAACCTTATGCTTATCAGCCTGATGCCATACGGTTTCCGATTGCGGTTCCACACCTCCCACTGCACAGAAAACAGCTATGGCCCCATCCAGAACCCTTAGGGACCTCTCCACCTCGATGGTGAAATCAACGTGGCCTGGGGTGTCGATAATATGGATATAGTCGTCCCTCCACGGACATGTGGTTACCGCTGAGGTAATGGTTATTCCCCTCTGCTGTTCCTGAAGCATCCAGTCCATCACCGTGTTGCCATCATGAACTTCTCCCATGCGATGAGTCCGTCCCGTATAATAGAGGATCCTCTCGGTAACGGTGGTCTTTCCCGCATCGATGTGGGCCATGAATCCGATATTCCGGGTCCTCGATAACCTCTTTTGCCCTGCTTTTCCCTTCGTGCTTCGATCCGCCATTGTGCCCATGTACCGTTGGATTGCTCATAGATTCATATTTGCGCAATATTAAAGGGTTTTCGGAGAAAAGTCAAGGTGAGGGGCGGCCTTCTCATTGCTCTTCGCCATCACCAGTCACGCCGGTTCCACGTAGAAAGATCCCTTACATTTTGCTTGACAGGTATGGGTAGAATGTGGTATATGGCCTGGAGCATGGAGCATACCGTGGTGAGACGAACAATGGATAGCGAATGTGGATTTTCCTATTTTTACTTCCGTCACGGGTGCCCGTGACCGAGGATTCCGGAATGAGGGGAGAACGGCCATGGGTGCTCTGACCCATGGCCGTTTTACTTTGAAGGAGCCATGGGCAGTAACTCCATGGCTTTTATTTTTCGTGGTATCGGAATGAGGAGAGGAGGGAGGAGATGGTGATATCCAGCAAGATCCAGAAGGCCATGGAAAATGCGTCCTGGATTAGGAAGATGTTTGAGGAAGGGGATAGGTTAAAACGAATCCACGGTTCCGAAAAGATCTTCGATTTTTCCCTGGGAAATCCCGTCGCTGAACCCCCGGAGGAATTCTTCGAGGAGTTGTTGAGAGTGGCTCAAAATCCCACGCCGGGGATGTGTCGATACATGTCCAACCCCGGCTATGAGGAGACCAGGAAGAGCGTAGCCAATGTGCTATCCGAGGAGACGGGCCTTTCATTCACCGAGCAGCAGATCATTATGAGCAACGGGGCTGCCGGGGGCCTCAACGTCGTGCTGAAATCCATTCTGGACCCCGGCGACGAGGTAATTACCCCCTCTCCCTACTTCGTGGAGTACAGGTTCTACATGGACAATCACGGGGGAATCCTTAAACCGGTTGAAACCCGCGATGACTTCTCCCTCGACCTGGAGGCCATCGAGGGGACCATCGGGAAAAAGACCAGGGCCGTTCTCATCAATTCCCCTAATAATCCGACGGGGGTAGTTTACGGCGAAGAATTCCTCATCCAACTGGGGCGGATTTTAGCCAAAAAAAGCGAGCAATACGGGAGGACAATCTACCTCCTCTGCGATGAGGCCTATAAGAGGCTCGTGTATGATCGTATAAAACTCCCCGATGTCTTCTCCGTCTATGATCACTGCATTTCCATCAATTCCCACTCGAAGGATCTCTCCATTCCGGGTGAGCGCATCGGATACGTGGCCATCAGCCCCCTGGCCGAGGGGAAGGAGAAATTGGCCGACGCTATGGCCTTCACCGTTCGGACCTTGGGATTCGTCAATGCCCCCGCCCTCATGCAACGCTTGGTTGGACGGTTGAGGCGCGTATCGGTTGATATTTCAGAGTATCAGGAAAAGCGCGACCTCCTGTATGAGGCCCTCGTCGACTTCGGATATTCGGTGGTGAAACCGATGGGCGCGTTTTATCTTTTTCCCCGATGTCCCGTTGACAATGATGTCGCCTTCGTCAGGTCCTTACAGGCCAAAAACATCCTCACCGTACCCGGGAGCGGTTTCGGAAGGTCGGGCCATATCAGAATTGCTTACTGCGTGGAGAGATGGGTAATTGAAGGCTCACTGCCGGGATTCAGGGAACTGGCAGTCGAGCATGGGATGGGATGATTGGGGCCGTGAATCCGCCTGCCATATGGCCGCCGACAGGAGGGCCGTATTGACAATGGCCATGGGTTGTTTTAAGGTGGAAGCGATTTTGGATAAAGGGCCCCCTTCATGACCATAGCCGCTGTCATTCCCGCCCGTTACCATTCTAGCCGATTTTCAGGCAAACCCCTTGCCGATATCCGCGGTAAGCCTATGGTTCAACACGTTTATGAAAGGGCGAGGAGCGCTGCATTGGTGGACGAGATTTTGGTGGCGACAGATGATGCTCGGATCGCCGACGCGGTTGGGAAATTCGGCGGAAAAGCCGTAATGACTTCCCCGGACCATCGCACGGGAACGGAGCGAGTAGCCGAGGTTGCCGTGGGATTAAAGGCCGAAATCATAGCCAATATCCAAGGGGATGAGCCGTTAATCCGCGGTGATATCATCGATGAAGCCATAAGGCCCTTGATATCGAATAAATCCATCCAGATCTCCACCCTGAAAACCCCCATCACCCGAACCAGTGATTGGTTCAACCCCAATGTGGTCAAAGTGGTGACGGATCGCGAGGGATTTGCCCTCTATTTCTCCCGGTCTCCCATTCCCTTCTTTCTCGATGAATCCAGGGGTGATGGCTCCTTCCTTTCCTCAGGGCGAGAACATGAGCATGACTCTCTGCCTCCGGGTCCCCTGTACAGGCATATCGGGCTCTATATATACAGGCGGTCCCTCCTTTTATCCATAGCTGAGATGGAACCGACCCCCTTGGAGAGGGCCGAGGGTTTGGAGCAACTTCGGCTCATGGAAAACGGGTATCGAATCAAGGTAATTCCCATCGATTACTATCCCCTGAGCGTGGATACCCCGGAAGACCTCGAGGAGGTTCGTGAGAGGCTTGCGGGAAAGGATTTTCCTTGATGTTCCGGAAGCTTTTTGATATATTATCAAGTAATTATGGAGTTAAGGCCGTCCAAAAGAGTACTGGGAGTTGGATTGCTTCCCTTCATCGTCTTCTTCCTCACTTCCTGTTCCCTCCTTCCCTGGCTCAAAACTGAAAACCGAGCCTACCGAAAAATGAAGGAAAAAGCCCTGGCCGATCAAGAGGTGGTCATCATCGATGGAGAA
>DAOVIU010000210.1 GCA_030673585.1 Pseudomonadota bacterium
ACGGCGGGAGTTATACCCCCAGATCTCAGGAAAGAGGTCGGACGAATACCTCTGTTTGTGGAAGAAGCCGCTCTGTGGGCTGTTACCGCCAAAGTCCTCTTTATTTCCCGTTATCGAGTCAAACTGGAGTGGATAAGGAGAGTCCTTTCCCTCGTTGTACCGTCCGCTTACGGGAAATCATCTTTGAAAGTAGCCCCCTTTCCTAACGTTGAAGCTCTATGGGAGTGGCTAAAAGAAAACAGGACGTGGGGTAGGCTTCTCAGATATGCGATTGACTGTGGCATAGAAATTGGGGATGAAGGCAGGGAAAATCAATTGCCGTCCTATATAGCGGATCAGGCCGACAGAGGCGGTTCCTGATAAAGCTAAGGCATTCGCACTCTGAGCCCCGAGAGTCGCCGGGGCTATATTGAAGACTTCAAGGACCCTGAGGGGAGAGGAGGACAGGGCAGTGGGGAACAGGGGACGGATTCTCGCGTTTACCTCGAGCAAAGGCGGAATTGGAAAAACCCATCTCGCCGTGGGCCTGTCGGTCGCCATGGCAAAAAGGGACACTCGGGTTCTCCTGATCGATGCGGATCTGGGGAACGGAATCATTTCAGATCGGCTCGGCTTCTATCCCAAGTTTAATCTGGCCCATTTTTTCCTCAGGGAGAGGGACAACTTGAGAGATCTGGTTGAAGAAACTTCCCTGGGTTTTTTTCTGATCGGTGGGGAACGGGGAAATTTCGCCCTGGCTAATCTCAACTATCTGCAAAAGATGAGATTTCTGAGGGGTTTCCTTCAGATCAGCAGGCATTTCGACTATATCGTGCTCGATTTAGCTTCAGGCATTAACTTTCAGTCGATCGATTTCGCCCTGCTAGCGGATAAGACAATCGTCGTGACATCTCCCAATGATCTGATCAGCGGATATGGGTCGGTGCGCGCCTGTTTCTCCAGATTCAGGCAACTAGAGATGGGACTGTACAAGAGAATCGAGGGATACGAGGCCCGGCGATTCTTCACCCCCCAAATGCTGGTGAACCACATCAGGGATTTTTCTCAGGGTAAGACGGCCTTTGAGGCACTGGAAGGCGCAGTGGAGAACAGGCTCAAGGGGGCAGGTCCTTTCGAAATCAAAATGAATTACTTGGGGGCGGTCTTTCACAACCCAAGGCTATTCAAAAAATCGGAGGAGAAAAGGTGTCCAGTATCACTGGCCTCGGTCTATTCAAACGTGGCCTACTGCGTCGACTCAATAGCTGAAGCCATTTGTAACCCTTCTCCGTTTAGGGGCTCCGATAGTGAGAAGCGCCTTCAATACGCCGTTCAGATTCTCATGGACCAGCAGGAGCGGCTCAGGAAAAGACTGACGCAAAAGGTCATAAAAGCCTATCCCGCTAGAATTCCTCTGTTCCAGAGAATCCAATCCATTCTGCACTGAAAAATAATGGGGATAACTACTGGTTGGGGTTTTCCCTCCATGCCGCTTGATTATGTTCATTTCTTCCCTTACTCTTTCGATTCCCCATCTCACCCCCTCAGGTTCCCCCGGCCTCAAAACATGCCATACTGGAACCCCAAGTAAAGGAAATTGACAGTGATCATCGACTGGAGAGCGCATGCTGGACTCGAGGTAGGATATTGACATTGCTTGACTTTTACCCATTTTGTTCCTTTAATAATACGTGAGCACTGGGATCGAAAGATAATTTTCTCCGTTTATCCTTTTTCGGGGCAACCCGTTTCAACGAACACGAGAGAAAGTCGGATGCAAAGACGAACTTGGATCTCCGGCGGGCTTCTATTCCTCATCCTGCTTCTCACCGTTGCTGGGATTCTCCTTCTGTTTAAGACCAAGGAGGAAAGTAAGGCCCGGATTCAGGAACCGATTCGCCGGGTCTCCGTGGACATTAAGGAAGTCGTTTCTCGAAACTACACGCGGTGGGTAGAAGCATACTCCACGACCATACCCTTTCGCAAAGGCACGGTGGGCGCCCAAGTGACCGGGCCCATCGTCAAGCTGGCCTCGAACACGGATCCAGGAATGTCCGTCCGGCAAGGCCAAGAACTTGCGAAGATCGAGGATACCCGCTACCGCCTCACCCTCCAAAAGGCCAAGGCCAACCTCAAGAAACTCCAGGCCCTCCTGGCGATTGAGCGGAATGAGAACGAAAGGCGGACCGCCGTCTTCCGGATCGCACAACAGAGATTGGCGCTGGCCCAGGCCGATTATGAGCGCAACCGTGAGCTTTTCGAGAAGGAGATCATCGCCAAAAAAACCCTTGAAACGGCCGAAAACGAGATGGAGCTCCGGCGATCCGAGTTTGAAAAAGCCCGCAGTGAGCTGCAAAGCCGCCAAGCCCGAATCCAAACCATAGAGGCCGACTTGATCGCCGCCAGGGCCGAGGTCGATTGGCTCCAGGAGGATTTGGCGGATACGGTTGTTCGTGCTCCTTTTGACGGCGTTATCGGTGAGCGTTTCGTGGAAATAGGAGATCAGGTGGCTGCCCCGGGCCAGAAGCTTTTCACCGTGCTCGAAATCTCCTGGGTGAAAGTGTTAGCGCGCATCCCCTCCGAGTTTATCGGTCGGATTGAGGTAGGGATGGCAGTAGAGGTGACCACCAGGGCATATCCGGGAACCATTTTCAACGGCACCGTGATCCACGTATACCCCGAAGCCGACCCAAAGAACCGTACGTTTGCCGTTGAGGTCAAAGTAAACAATCGGGTGAAGCCCATAATTCTACCCGGCATGTTTGCACGAGTGCGCTTCCCCATTACGGCCCTGGACAAGGTTCTTTTGGTCCCTCGTGGGGTGCTATTTGAAGATGACGGGGGCACCTATCTCTACGTGGTGGAGCACTCCACCAAGACGGCCCGCAGGAGGGACCTGGTTCTCGAGCACATCGGTCCGGAAGAGGCGGTGGTGAAGGAGGGCCTCAGAGCGGGTGAGACAATCGTAGTACGCGGCCACGAAAGGCTTCATGACGGGGCAGCCATCGAGTGGACCGCTTCTCCTTTACATTCCTCACCCCGAGAGTCTCCCACCTCCACCCAATAGAAAGAGAAACTGGAAGCATCTATGGAACACGGCGTGAGTTCAGGCCCCGGCGCCATTAACCCTCGGCAATAGGTAACGAGTTCCATGGTACGCTACTTCGTGCGCAATTCGGTATTCGTGAACCTGCTCATGATGGTGATCCTGGTAGCGGGGGTTCTGATCTACCTTTCCATCACTCGCGAGATATTCCCGGAATTCTCCCTCGACTCCATCTCTGTTCGCACGGTGTATCCAGGGGCCTCACCGCAGGAAGTGGAGAAGCTCATAACCATAAAGATCGAGGACGAGATCGCCGACATCGACGGCGTGGACAATATCTACTCCGAATCCCAGGAAGGACTCTCCCTTATCACCGTTGAGCTCACCGAGTATACGGATTTAGGCAGGGTACTTAACGACATCTCCTCGGCCATCGACAGGACCGAAGATCTGCCCGAGGATGCGGAAGACCCAGTGGTCAGCGAAATAAAGAACGCCTTTCCGATAATCACGGTCTCCGTGTTTGGCGGTCTGCCCGAATTAACCATGAAGGAGATCGCCGAGGATGTCAGGGACAATCTTCGTGAAATTCCAGGGGTAGCCCAAGTTTATCTCTCAGGTGCGAGGGAGCGGGAGATCTGGGTCGAGGTGGATCCCAGACGCCTGGAGCAATACGATTTGAGCCTCGAGGAGATCAAGGGGGCCCTGGAGGCCCAAAACCTCAATCTCCCGGGCGGAACCATCAAGACTGATCGAGGGGAGTTCCTGCTTCGGACGGTAGGCGAGATCCTGGAAGCCCGGGAGCTGGAAGGGGTGATTCTACGGTCAGATCCCCAGGGGAATCTCCTCACCTTATCCCAGATAGCACGGGTGCGAGACCACTTCGAAGAGCCCGTCACCCTTGGCCGCTTCAATGGCCGACCCGCCATGAACCTCTCCGTGAGCAAGGAAAAACGCGGCGATGCCATTGCCATATCCAAGGCCGTCCGCCAGTTCGTCGCTCAATATGAAAATCGCCTTCCGCCCGGTGTCTCCCTCGGTGCTTTTAACGACACTTCCGTATACATCAAGAATCGGCTCAACACGCTCAAACGGAACGGCCTGGTAGGCTTTGCCTTGGTC
>DAOVIU010000021.1 GCA_030673585.1 Pseudomonadota bacterium
ATTTTTACGCCAGCGATGCGGGAGCCCAATACGCGGATGTACGGGAGTTTGATGTGTCCAAGATCGAGCCGCAGGTTGCATTCCCCCACATCCCCAGCAATACGAGAGGGATCGGTGAAGTGGGAAGGGTCTCTATCGACCAGGCGGTGATCGGTTCCTGTACCAATGGTAGATTGGATGATCTACGGGAGGCCGCAGGGGTGTTACGGGGACATAAGGTCTCCCCCAACGTTAGGCTGATCATCATTCCAGCCACCCCATCCATTTATCGGCAGGCGATGAAAGAAGGGTTCTTCGACATTTTCCTGGATGTTGGTGCGGTGATCAGCCCCCCGACCTGTGGTCCCTGCCTGGGAGGCTATATGGGTGTCCTGGCAAAGGGCGAAAGGGCAATCGCTACGACTAACAGAAACTTCGTCGGACGGATGGGGCATCCGGAAAGCGAAGTTTATCTTTCAAATCCCGCGGTAGCGGCAGCATCTGCGGTTTTGGGGAGGATAGGAAGTCCAGAGGAGCTAGGCCGAAAGGAGTGAAGAAGAGGGGAAAGGAGGCTTTGGGAATGAAATGCAAGGGAAAGGCCTGGAAATTTGGCGTCAACGTCGATACCGATGCCATTATCCCTGCTCGCTATCTCAATACAACGGATCCAGGGGAGTTGGCTCAACACTGCATGGAGGACGAAAGTCCTCGGTTTGTCCAAGAGGCAAAAGACGGGGATATCATCGTCGCCGAGACGAATTTTGGGTGCGGTTCTTCCCGAGAACATGCCCCCATGGCCATTAAAGCGAAGGGGATATCCTGCGTTATCGCGAAGAGTTTTGCCAGAATATTTTATCGCAACGCCTTCAACATGGGCCTGCCCATACTGGAGAGCGATGAGGCCGTTGATGGGGTACGGGATGGCCATGAGGTTGAAGTGGACCTGGCCAAAGGGGAAATCACCAATAAAACGACGGGCCAGAGCTTTACGGCAAATTCCATCCCCCCTTTCATGCAGAAGATCATCGATGATGGGGGGTTGATGGAACATATCACCAAGGGGAGGGGCTAAATGGGCAAAACGTATCAGATTGGCGTCGTTCCCGGGGATGGAACGGGCCCGGAGGTTATCGCCGAGGGGCTGAAGGTCCTCAAGGCAGTGGCCGAGAAGATGAATATCACGTTCGATTTCATCAACTACGATTTTGGCGGGGAAAGGTACCTGAGGACGGGTGAAACGCTCCCTGATTCGGCTCTCGAAGAACTTCGTCGGATGGATGCCATTTACCTGGGGGCCATTGGACATCCCGATGTAAAAGTGGGGATCTTGGAAAGGAGCATCATCCTAAAGCTCAGGTTCTCCTTGGATCAATACATCAACCTGCGACCGGTAAAGCTCTACCCGGGAGTTAAAACTCCGTTGCAGGGAAAGGGTCCGGAAGACATCGATTTCGTGGTGGTAAGGGAGAACACGGAGGGTCTCTACGCCGGGACCGGGGGTTTTTTCAAAAGGGGAACGCCAGATGAAATTGCGATCCAGGAGTCCATTAATACGAGAAAAGGCGTGGAGAGGTGTATCCGATATGCATTTGAGTATTGCCGGAGGCGAAGCAAGGCGAAGAAGCTTACCCTCTGCGGCAAGACCAATGCCCTCGGTTATGCCTTTGACCTGTGGGAGCGGGTCTTTCACCAAGTGGGCCAGGAGTACCCCGACATCCAGAAGGACTACGGCCATGTGGATGCCATCTGCATGTGGATGGTAAAGAACCCCGAGTGGTTCGACGTGATTGTGACCGATAACATGTTCGGGGATATCATCACGGACCTGGGAGCCACGATTCAAGGAGGAATGGGTATCGCTGCAGGGGGAAATATCAACCCCGCGGGGACCTCAATGTTTGAGCCCATTGGCGGCTCTGCACCGAAATACACGGGGAAAAACGTTATCAATCCCCTTGCCGCCATTATAGCCGGCCACATGATGCTGGAACACCTGGGGGAGGTGGAGGCCGCGAACATTGTCGATAGGACCGTGATGGAGGTTGTTCGGAAGGATATGAAGAGCATGGAGGCGGGGAAGATGGGGGTGAGCACAACGGAGGTTGGGGATCTTGTCGCGAACTATATCCGCGGGATGGAATAGATAGGGGATCCCTCGACTCGCTTGTGTTGGATGCTCTCATCTCTTGATCTTCAATTGCCGCATTGATCAGCACGGTGGAAACTAGCCAATGGTCTCACACATTCCCTCCCTGCCATCCTGCTGAAGCATTCCTATCGCCTTTTCCACATACCTGCGACGCATCGCTTTTTCCTTTTCCACTTCCAGATGAGGATCTCCGAGGGGACTGGTGATCGAAAAGCCGCGGATAAGCCTCGACACTCTGAGCATTTTCGCAACATCGACAACCGCGGAAATCTGAACAGCGGGAATTCCTGCCCTTTCGATTTCCTTTGCAATCGTTGCACCGCAACGAGTACTCGTCCCTCACGTCGACGTGAGGATTACCGCATCAACCCCGCTTTCCCTGAGCTTTTCGGCAATTCCCCTACCCATGGCTCGTGCGCTTTGAACCGTCGTCGTGTTTCCCGAGGTGGAGTAGAAGACCGGCAGCAAACTCCCATAGACTCCTTCCGCCGCCATTTCCCTGAGAACATCAACCGGTATCAAACGGTTCACATCTCCCCGGACTGCGGAATGATGATACCCCGAATGAGCTATCCAGAAGGGGTTGCCGACAAACGGTTCGATGTCATAGGCGGCAAACACGGTATTTTGGCTCATTTTGAAATGGTGGGGATTCCCCTTGGGCACCAGTCCGCCGTCGGAGACCACAGCGATTTTTGCCTTTTTAATGTTTTTGACTCTTGGTGCAGGAGGTATGCTTTCAAACTGAGGGAGAGCCAGCTCTGTCTCGAAGGGATCGTTTCTGATCTTGGCCAGTAACAGCTCTATCCCTCTGACAGCACCGCTTTTTCCCACGTTTTCGTTCTTGACAGAACCGCGGGGGAGGTATCCCTCGCTTTCAGCACTGCCGATGGGTTCCTTCCGGTAGAGTTTGCGGCCCAGGGCGACCATGTTATCCATCGCCTCCCTCATGTGCCCAGCGCTTGCCCCTGTTTTTACGATATAAGCATCCCTCCGATAAAGATCCACGGCGGGGTTTTCCGGGAACATCCCCGTCAGACTCGGAATACCCAATCTATCCTGAACTGCTGCAGCGAGCGCCCCACAGGCGATTCCGTAACGTCCCGCATTGAAGGCCGGGCCGGCGAAGAATAGGTCCGGCTTTAAGCGAGTGGTGTGCTCTATCCCCTCCTCAATCGACTTCTCCACGTTTCCGGAAAAGTAGTTGTCCCCGCAGACCAGGGAGGCTACTACTGTGGCCTCATCTCCGAAAAGCTTTTCCAGAAGGGATCCAGGCCCAACGGGGCCCTCTTTTATGATAAAGCCCATATCCGCCTTATCCTCACCGCCCTCCTGTCCGAAGAATTGGTTAACGTAGTGCACGATCCGAATTTTCTTCTTCATCACTACTACCCCTCTCTCATCTCAACGACTGTCCGTCAATATTGAACGGCCCTGGCATGAGAAGCCCCCAGTTGGTTCAAACTACCACATATGAATCTCTGCTCTACTTCGAGCTCTTGACCGGCGGTCTGCCTGCGGGTGTCGTGGAAAACCGGTGTCTCCGCATTCCCTCCGAGTATAGTTGGTAAGACCGGAAGAGCGACTTTGTCGAAAATAACCCCGGTGTTCACTATGGCGTTCAGGGAAGGTGAACTAAACATCGCCTCCGAAGCCAAATCGGTCTCGGTGTTCAAGATCTGGACGAGCAGACAGGTCTTGACCCCGAGTTTTTCGCATTCAACGGCTGCCGCGCCCAGATCGACGGTTGGAGCCCCGCCCAGGGCTTTGGTCATTATGACGCCATCTGCCCCCAAGGTATCACGGAATACGTTGGCCACCATCGTAGCGACCAGTGGATGACGTGCGGATTCCATGCTGCTGACCCCTAAAACCACGCCGGCGAAGTTGAACTCCTTACCATGACGCCTGTAGAGCTCCAGAATTACGGGGTGATTTTGTATGGAATAGGACTCCATCATTCGGATAGTGTACCCACTCAATGCGGCACTATCCAATATTTCGTTGGGATGCACCACCAGGGGGAGCGTGGTGGAAATAGGGTGTCCGTAGAAGATGGGATCAGGGATTCCCCTGGAGTCGTGCTGGGGGCTGTATATCTGGTAGTAATACGCAACCCGTGGGAGAGATGGATTCTCATTTTCTGTCGTCTCCATCTCAAAAACCTCGACCCCGTCAACCTGCTCGGCTGCAGCAGCTCTTGCCAGATACGCGGAAGCCTTGAACCCGGCCACCTTCACCGAGTGAGCGTATTCGAAATCGGAGATGTCCCCATTAGGAATGGGATCAATGACCACGTTCACCATCTTTCCGTATCGTCCCATTTCTGCCCCGGGACCCGACATGTCGATGATGGATTTGGAATGTACCCAGTGGGGATGTCTGTCACAAAAAACGGCGACAATGCCCTTCAGGGCGCGCGTTACTCCTCTGCCCGCTGAGACAATTTCCCCCAGTACCCCCGGAAAGTCCACACCACCCGAGATCTTACACCTGGGTTCAGCAACATCCACCACGTTAACAATGCGAGTGGGTTCGCCCGGTTTGGCCAGCTCAATGTTCACCCTCGCAAAATGCTTATCTTCCTCAAGGAGCTTTCTCAGTTCTCGCCTGTTGATGGAGAGAACGTGGTCCGACACTTCAGTCTTATCGCTGAATTCGACGGAATTGATCTTGACCGATTCTAGGTGGAGTTTCATAACCTAACCTCTGCCTTTCTATCCCCTGGGCCTCGCATTTCCCCTCTCCATTGCATCAGTTCGTGGCGTGAGCCATGTGGTACGTGAAAGATGAAGAATTGAAGAAATGCAATTAGGAAACGATATTACCTCACCCATACCGCAGGACGTGAAAATATAGTCTCACAAGAGGGGATATGTCAATCCCGCAATTTGCGGGTGAGGGAGCGAGGGGAAATGCCATCGGCTGAAGAGGTAAGACGTCTCCACTAAGGAGGATTTCAAATCATATTTTTCACCATTTTCATTGGGATGAAAAATGGACGGGGAATTTTTGATGAAATTCCTCCCTTACTGTGGAAAGAGAGATTGGCCGACGCCATTTTTTCGTTAATATTTTGCATCTCTGGGGGTATAAAAGGGCATTGAATCTTAATGGGGCCTCATTTTTGGGAAAATGCGAATTAAACTGATCAACCCGGACAATCCCTTGAACGCGGCCAACATCCGCTTTCTTCAGAAGGGCCTCTTCAATTCTCTTAGGGCTAAGGCCTATTCCCCACCGCTCCCCGGGCTTATGAGATCGTCGATGCCTACAGGGAGCGGGGAGTGAAGGTGGTGATGGGTGGAATCCCTGTTTCAACCCTTCCCGATGAAGCCTCACAGCACTGCGATTCCGTGGTCATCGGTGAAGCTGAAGGGCTGTGGGAGAAGGTGATTCACGACTTCAGACGCGGGAGACTCGAGAGGAGGTATCAAAACGGTACTTTTGTCGATTTGAGGGGTCTCCCCCTGCCGAGAAGGGATCTGCTCAATCCAGGGGACTGCGTGACCGTCAACACCGTTCAAACTACCCGAGGATGCCCCTTCAATTGCAGTTTCTGTTCGGTGAAGCTCTTCAATGGGGGGAGGTACCGTTTCAGGCCCGTTGAAGACGTGGTAGCGGAAATCAAGACCCTTCCTTCACGGAATGTGTTCTTCGTGGACGATACCATCCTGAGCCAAAGGGAGAGGATCAAGGAACTGTTAAAGGCCCTCATCCCCCTGAAGATCCGGTGGGGCAGCCAGTCGACTATCCTGATCGCCCAGGACGATGAATTGCTGGAATTGGCGGCCCAAAGCGGATGCTTGGGTTTTGCCATAGGTCTCGAATCCTTCTCACCTAATACCCTTGATGAAATGGGGAAGAACTTCAACAAGCCGGAATACTTTTATAAGCTGATCAAGAAAATAAGGAGCTATGGGATGATCGTTTGGGGCTCCTTTGTCTTGGGCTTCGATCGAGACGACGAAAAGAGCATTCGGCACACCATTGAAATGGCGCGGAACTCCAAGCTCGACTTTGCCTGTTTTAACTTTCTCACCCCGCTGCCTGGAACGGAGGTATACCATCAGCTCGTCAGGGAAGAGAGGCTGACCAATCGGAACTGGGCAGACTACAACATGGCCAACCTCGTCTTCAAGCCGACGAGGATGTCAGGGGAAACCCTGGAGCGGGAGATGAGGAATGCCAGGCTCGATTTCTATTCGCTGAAGGCCATTTGTAAGAGGTTGGGGTGGCGATGGAAGAAATTTCACCCCTTCATCTGGCTGATTAATCTGGCCCTTTTCTACTATACGCACAAGGGAATCAAACGAATTAAATCCCCCGCCTAAAAGCCAGGACCATAAATGAGTTCGGGGCTACCTCACCAGCTTCTTGTAAATCCAGCCTTCCAGCCCGTTTGAAAGCCTCACGTTGCACCAGGAGCCCGTTTGGTCCAGAAGTTCCAGTTCATCCCCCTTCCGTACCGTTGTAATAACCTCGTTTTTCATGCCGGGTCCGCTTCTGATGTTCACCCATGAAGCTATGACCGACACCATCTCGGGCGGAGGGGTAACGGACTCAGGGGTTCGCTCTACCTCTTGAGGGGCGGGTTCTTCCTTGATCGGCTCCGGTGTGGCGACTTCTTCCCTTTGTGTTTCACTTTGGGCGGGCTCCTCCCTCTTTCCGAACTTCTCCGTCAAGCCACAGCCGAAGGTGAATGCGATTACTGTTAATACGATAATGATCTTGGTCTTCATCTTTTCCTCCGATTTCTCTTCCGTTTCTCCATCTTTCTCGGGAAAGCTTTCCTCTTCTCCTCATGCCCACATAAGCATCCCCCCTTTTACCGGGTTTTTTCCTTCCGTGGGGATTAGCACAATTAATGCCAAACGAGGAGTCCTATAAAAGGTGGTAAAAGGCGGGTAAATCCCAATAATCCGTTTAAAAAGGGCATGCGATGTGGGTTGAGACGAAAAAAAATTACACATCGATATGAAATAATTTCACAAATGGGCTTCTCTCTCCATGTGACCTCGCTGTATAATTTTGTATCAACTATGTGTTGAGGCCTTGAGCAAATAGCCGTATTCCACGAACCATGAGGGGGAAATGCCTATGGAAAAGAGATACGTAGTGCAGATGGGAATGGGGGTGGACCAGCATGGCCATACGGGTGATCCCACACGTGCCGCGATAAAAGCCGTAAACAATGCCATATCAAATAATAGCCTGTGTGGCATTTCGGAAATCTTAAACCTCAGTGGTCCCGGGAATATGATCGTGGATGTGCTCATTGGGGCCCCTTATCCCAAAAAAGTGGACGAGGAGAAGGTGCTGGAAGCGATCCCATTCGGAACAAAGCGGTTGAAGGCGGTGGAGGGGGGGTTGATAGCCCGTGGGGTACAGCTCACATCCCTGGGGGATGATTCGGCGAACATATTGATCGTGAATGCCGCCGTCACGGTCTCATTCGACCTGTGAAAGGGGAGATTATTCCCCCTGGGTGTTGCAACATTGCTCATTTTTCGCGAGAATGAAGAATCGATAGAGGACCGTTGAATTTGAGGGGACGATTATGCTGGTTATAGATTTTCACCTGCACGTTACCACGGCGGATGAGTACAACAAGTGGTTCTTGGACTGGATGCGAAACATCCATGGCGAAGAGGGCTTGGCTCATCTGCGAGACGTTCTGACCTCTCCGGAGGCGCTGCTCCGATTCATGGACCAACAGGGGATCGATTACGTCGTGGCCCTCGCGGAGACCAATGCCATGGTCACCGGTGTGAGCACCAACGACCGGGTTGCGGAGTTCTGTCGGGGGAACGAGAGTCTTATTCCCTTCGCCAACATTAATCCTTACGTCACCTTCAACCAGGTGGCCGAATTGGAAAGGTGTGTTGGGGAATTGGGAATCAAGGGCCTTAAGCTATACCCCACCTATCAGCACTTCTACGCCAACGACAACAAGCTCTTCCTCCTCTACGAGAGGGCCCAGGCACTAAACATCCCGGTTATGATCCATACGGGGTCATCGGTATTCCCTGGTTCCCTCATGAAGTACGGGGATCCCCTTTTCCTGGACGAGATAGCCGTCTTTTTCCCCACGTTGAAGATAATCCAGTCCCATGCTGGCAGGGGTTTCTGGTACGACAGGGCGTTCTTCCTGGCCAGCCTACACGAGAATGTCTATATGGACATAACGGGTCTTCCTCCCCAGAACCTCCTCAAGTACTTCCCCGACTTGGAAAGGAATGCGGATAAGATTATCTTTGGTTCGGATTGGCCGGGGATCATCGATATCAAGAAAAATATTGATGCCATCCTGGACCTCCCCATAGGTAAGGAAACGAAGGAGAGAATCCTGGGGGAAAACGCCGCGAGGCTATTGGGACTCAAGGCGAAGAGGAAGGCCAAATAGACGCACCAAATGTTGGTGTTGGGGTTCTGGGGGGCTGCAGTCAAACAAAGAATAAATCCTAAATCGACTCGGCTGTCTTCGACCCTGAGGCTCAGACCCGAAGGGAGCCTTCGACCCGAGCTCAGGCCGAGGGGGGCTTCGAGTGAGCCTCAGCCGAACTCCTCGGCGCGGGCCGAAGCACTAAATACTAAAATCGCTTCGCTCCAAACCCTCAATGCGAATATCTAAATCCTAAACGTTTTGGTCATTTGATCATTAGTGCTTTGTATTTGTTTAGGGTTTAGTACTTTGTGTTTAGTATTTCCCTTGAGGGCTTCGGTCATTTGAATTTGTTGAGAGTTTAGAAATGAGTATTTCGAATTTGCTTGTATTCTTTCCCATACGCAAATATTTATGGCGTCTTATATAAAACGTCGTGGGACCGATGAACACCTAAGCACTCATCGGCAGAGATGCAAACTTTAGAACGGTCGAAACAATATTTTGGGCAGCGCAGAGCGAGGTTTTCAAAGATCCCCAGATCGGGCTTGACAATTAACCCGGAGTGGCCATAGATAGTTTAAAATGCGTATATTAGGCCTCGATGTAGGAACCAAGAGGATCGGCATTGCCGTAAGCGATGAATTGGGTTGGACGGCCCAGGGGGTTAAGATCTTATATCGTCGCAATGGGGAGAGTGATCTACGGGAACTACGTGATATCGTTACACAATACGGGGTTGAGAAAATTGTGGTGGGCCTCCCCAAGAATATGGACGGTTCCCTCGGTCCTCAGGCTGAGATGGTTTTAGGGTTTGTTGAGGAGCTGCGGGGAATTCTCGACGTCCCCGTTGTTACGTGGGATGAGAGGCTTTCCACCGTCGAAGCGACCAAGATGTTCATAAGGGCCGACATCTCCCGAAAAAAGAGGAAGCGGAAGGTCGACATGGTTGCTGCCGTCCTTATCTTGCAAACGTATTTGGACAGCCTAGTCCGTAAAGAGAAGCCATGAAAAGAATCATCGGGATTGCGTTTC
>DAOVIU010000251.1 GCA_030673585.1 Pseudomonadota bacterium
AATGGATGATGGTCTTCTCGACCCACCCATGGGGAAAGAATAGGGTAAAGGTTTCCCCCTCGTAGACCTTTCCCCGCTGTTGGGTCACGATATCCTCGAAATGGATACTGGCAGGGAGCTTTACCTTCGAGGCGAGAATGGATCGATCCTCCTTGAACTCCTTTCCCTCATCCAGGTATGTCACCCAATACTCGTCCTTCTTCAAGTCGTAGTTGAGGCGATAGTACGTGTGGCGGATGGCGGCCTCATCGAATAGGTACTTGATGGTACTCGCCATCCGGCGAGAGCTGCTTTTGATGTGGTATTCGGTGAGGTCTCGTAACCGAGGGATGAGAAATGCCAAGAGCACTGCCAGGATGAGGAGGATCGCGGAGAGCTCGATGAGGGTGAACCCCCGTTCAGCATTGCCTCTTTGACTCATCTCTTCGCCGCCATTCTGCGAAAGATCAATCGAGGTTCCAATTCTCTATGTCGGCATCCTTTCCCTCTCCGCCTTCCACGCCGTCAGCCCCGTACGATACCAAGTCGAACTCCTTGTGCCCCCCGGGGTGGAGGTAGATGAAGGGACTTCTCCATGGGTCTTTGGGGACTTTATCCAGGTATCCACCCTCTTTCCAATTCCTGGGGATCACGCCGGTGGTGGGCTCGGTCACCAAGGCCTCCAGCCCCTGTTCCGTTGATGGGTAGACCCCACTATCCAATTTATAGAGATTGAGGGCCATCTCAATGGCCTTGATGTCCATAACGGCCTTGGTGCGCCTGGCCTCCTCAGGGCGTTTCATGATTTTGGGCACAATAATGGAGGCCAATATGCCCAATATCACCACGACGACCAAAATTTCGATCAAGGTGAACCCTTCCTGGCCTCTTGGTATCCTCGACCTCATATGTAACCTCCAATGGTTATCTTACGATTTGATTCATCTCGAACATGGGCAAGAGAATGGCCAATACGATAAAGAGGACGATTGCCCCCAGAACCAGAATAACAAGGGGACCGAGCAGGGAGGTGATCCTCGAGATCGTCGTTTCTACCTCGTTGTCGTAGGCTTCTGAGACCTTGAAAAGCATCCCTTCCAGCTCGCCCGTCTTTTCTCCGACGGCGATCATATGGGTAACCATGGATGGAAATACCTCGCTCCTCCTGAGGGGTTCGGCAATGGACTCCCCCTCTCGAACACCCTCCTTGGCGGATTCAATGGCCCCCGAGATGACGACGTTGTTGACGACGGCCCTGGCGATATCCATGGATCGGAGCAGGGGAATCCCGCTATTGAGGAGAATCGCCAACGTCCTTGCAAAACGAGTTGTCACGATTATTCTCAGCAGTTTCCCCGTGATGGGGAGCTTTAGGATCAGTCGGTCGTAGTTTCGATGGCCGCTTTCCGTGGCGGCATATTGCCTCAGGGCGAGGAGGATGCCCCCGATAACGATTAAAAGAGCCCACCAGTAATCCCCGAGGAAATCGGTCACCGAGATTAAGACTATGGTTGGAATGGGAAGGGCTTGCTGTAATTCGTCGAAGATCCGCACCACCTTGGGAACGACGTAGACCAGGAGAAAGGAGAGGACCCCGATACCGACGAGGACGAGAATAAGGGGATAGCTCAAGGCGGACACTACCTTATTCTTCAGCATTACCTGGCTTTCCATGAAGTCGGCCAGCCTCTTGAGCACGATGTCCAGCGCACCACTGGATTCGCCCGCATTGATCATGTTGACATAGAGTTCCGAAAATACCTTCGGGAATCGGCTCATGGCATCCGACAGGGAGCTTCCCTCGTTTACGCCCTCGCGAACTTGAGTGATCACCTTCTTCAGCCGAACGTTCTCCGTCTGGTCGATGAGGGCGTTTAAGGCTTCCACGATGGGGAGGCCCGCTCCCACCAGGGTCGCCATCTGACGGGTCATGATGGAGATGTCCTGACTTCGTATCCGTCTGAACAGTTCTCCGATGGATACCCCCTGGGCCACCGACTTCTTCGCATGCCTATCCGTCATGATATCCGTGGGAAATATTCCCGACCTTCTCAGCTTGACCCTCGCCAGCCTGGGGCTATCGGCATCGATGATACCTTTGGTAATTCTTCCGGCCCCATCTAGGCCTTTATACTCATAGACGGCCACGTATTCTTCCTCCTCATTGGGCGGCGATATCCTCCTGGGTGACCCGGACCACCTCTTCAATAGTGGTTATCCCCTTGAGGACTTTCTTCGCCCCGTCCTGTCGGAGGGTTAGCATGCCTTTGTTGATCGCTGACTTCTTGATGGTATTGGTGTCGTAACTCTTCAGGATGAGGGAGCGGATATCGTCCTCCAGAACCAGAAGCTCGAAGATTCCCGTCCTCCCGCGGTACCCGGTCCCCAGACAATTTTCACAGCCATTGGCCCGGTAAACGGGTTTCGTAACCGCTCCCTTGGAATCAATGCCGATCTCCCTCAATTCCTCCTCGCTGGGGGAGTACCTCTGGCGACAGTCAGGGCAGACGATTCTGATGAGCCTCTGGGCCATGATGGCGTTGAGTGAGGACGAGGCCAGAAAGGGCTCGATACCCATGTCGATGAGCCTCGTAATGGCACCCGCCGAATCGTTGGTATGCAGGGTGCTGAAGACGAGGTGTCCCGTTAAGGAGGCCTGTATGGCTATCTCCCCAGTCTCAAGATCCCTGACTTCGCCAATCATGATCACGTCGGGGTCCTGACGCAGAATGGACCGCAGTCCGTTGGCGAACGTGAGGTTGATCTTGGGGTTGACCTGGATTTGACCGACGCCCCGTATCTGATACTCGATGGGATCTTCCACGGTAATAATGTTCTTATCAGGGGAATTGATCTTCGTGAGGGCAGCATAGAGCGTTGTTGTCTTACCGCTCCCGGTCGGGCCCGTCAGGAGGATGATCCCATGGGGCCGATGGATCAACCTATCGAAGATCCTCAGCTTGTCGCTGGAAAAACCGATATCCTCCATCTTCAGGAGGACGCTGGTTTTGTCCAAAAGCCTCATCACGATTCGTTCCCCATGGGCAGTGGGGATGACGGAAACCCGTATATCGATGTCCTTCCCGGCAATGGTGACTCGAATTCTGCCGTCCTGAGGAAGTCGTTTTTCGGCGATATCCAACCCCGCCATAATCTTTACCCGGGAGGTGATGCTCGGTTGGATGTGCTTGGGGGGGGTTAGCACGTTGTAGAGAATTCCGTCGACCCGGTAACGAACCACCAGATCCCTTTCGAATGGCTCGATGTGAACATCGCTTGCGCGCTGTTTGACGGCCGAATAGAGGACCGAATTCACCAGCCGAATCACCGGGGCCTCATCGGATGCATCGAGCAGGTCGGTGGGTTCCTCCAACGCGCTGGTAATGATGTCAAGGCTTTCTTGGTCGAAGTCCTCGATGATCTGCTGGGCGGCATTGGAATCACGATCGTATACCTGATTGATGGAATCGATGACGGCCCTTGGGGGCATGACCACGGGTTTCACTTCCTGATTCAAGAGGATCCTGACGTCGTCCAACGGATAGACATCCAGGGGATTTGAAGTGGCCACCAAAATCCCGTCCCCATCACGTTTGATGGGCAAGATTCCGTGTTTCTTCGCGAAGTGAATGGGAAGGGTTGAACAGAGCTCCGGGTCAACGTCTTCAACCGCAACGTCTCGCAGAAAGGGGATTCCCAGTTGAAGGCTCAGGGCGTATAAGACCCGGGATTCGCTCGTATATCCCAACTTTACCAGGATATCCCCGAGCCACCCCCCCTTCTCCTCTTGGACGCTCAG
>DAOVIU010000082.1 GCA_030673585.1 Pseudomonadota bacterium
CTCAACCTGCGACCCGATGATCTGCATGCCAAAGGTCATACGGCTCCCCGGCACTTTGACGATGCGGTCGATGGTTGAGTACTCAGGCGCCTTGATAACCTGGAGGCCCAAGTCCCTGAGGACTGATTGGACCGCATCCACCAACATCAACTCGTTCTTACCCCAGAGAATGTATTTCACGGTATCGAATTGATCCCCCTTCTTCTCAGATCCATCGGGTTCCCCTGCCGTGGGTTGCTGCTCTTCACCCTCAGTTCCTTTGAGCCTTGACTCCAGTTTCGCTACTAAAAACATTGCCGTTAGACATACTAGAGGGATGTATAATTTGGCCGTGGTAGAATATTTCATTGCGGCGTAGAAACCGAAGACGGCCAATAACAATTGGAATAGGAGAAGCGCATACATAGGGTTTTCCTTTAAAAGCTCGTTTTTTTAAGCAGCAAATTTCATGCCAATTATCCGGTAAGGGAAGGGGGGACTATCGGAAAGATTATGTAATGAAATTAAGGCATTGAGGTCGTTGCACCGTGTCGAGGGGAACGCCTTTCAGAAGAGAATTGTTCGGTATTATGAAAAAAGTTGCTATTTCTCCGTTTCTTTCGCGATCTTTTCCCCGTTTTCACACTTTATTCCCTCGATTTCCACTTGAGCGCAACACTGCAGAACTGCAACACCGCGGCACCATCTGTTGTCCGCAGGACCACATGTCATTGACAAGGAGAGGGTTCCCTCCTAAAATAAAAATTCAAGATGAAAATCACGCACCTCTATTTATTGAAAGATATTCTCACCTACTTTCTCGTTGCCGTGCTTATCTTCGGCGTCGTCTTCATGATGGGAAAAACATTGCAGCTCACCGACCTCCTCGTCAACAAAGGGGTCAGCTTATTCGATATCGGTAAGCTCCTCATCTACTTCCTCCCCTCCTCCCTAAGCTTCATGATTCCCATCGCCTTGCTCTTAGGGGTACTCATTACCTTTGTCAGGCTCTCCAGCGATAATGAAATCGTAGCCTTTAAGGCGTCCGGAGTCAGCCTCTATCAACTGACTCCTCCGGTCCTTTTTCTCTCTGTCATGGCATATCTGCTTACCACCTTCCTCGTCATCTATGCCCTGCCATGGGGGAATCAAGGATTTAAGTACGTCCTTTACGATATCGCAAAGACGAAGGCTTATACCGCTTTGAAGGAAAGAACCTTCAACGATAGTTTCGACGGTATAGTCATCTACGTCGACAAAACCCCCCTGACGGGAAAGAAGTTGGAGCGGATCTTCATCCACAGCGAGGGCAAGCAAGAGGCGGAGGGAGAGAGCAAAACTATCTTAGCCAAAGAGGGATATGTGATAACAAACCCCAAATCCCATGAGATTATCTTCCATTTGATCGGCGTGACCGGGGATCACAGCTCCAAAAGGGGTAAATCCTATGCGAGGATCGAATCGGATGCCCTGGTTCAAAGGCTCACCTTCGGGGGGAACCTCTCCAGGATTAGGGGATTTCGGGCTCGAGATTGGGAGATGTCCATCGGTGAGCTGAGGACGAAGATCAAGATCAAGAAACTGCTTCACCAGGATTACACCAAGCAGCTTCTCGAAATCCACAAGAGGTTCTCCATCCCCTTTGCATGCATTGCCTTCGGCTTGATGGGCATCTCACTGGGAGTTCAACACAGGCGATCAGGAAAATCCTATGGATTCATCTTGGGCATCCTGGTAGTTCTCGGCTACTACGTACTCCTCACATCGGCGGAGACACTTGCATATAATGGAACCATCCCTCCGTTGATTGCCAGCTGGACCCCCAATTTCGTTCTGATCGCCATAGGCATCTATCTCCTCGTCAAGACCGCAAACGAATCGCCCATCCAAATCCTCCAATGGCTTGGCGAAATCATGGACTCGATAACCCTCAAGATCAAAAAGCTCTCAAAAACCATCTAAAGATTAAGGAGGACTGGTTACAATAATGAGAAAATTCCTTTTCGCCTGCTTCTCCGGTTTGCTCCTCATCCTCATCTTTCCCAAATTCGATGTGGAAATCCTTGCCTGGGTTTCCCTGGTCCCGTTGCTCTTTGCCATCCAGCGGGAGAACCTTCTGACCAGTTTTTATCTTGGCTTTACAACGGGCTTTGTCTCGTTTCTCGGCATTCTGTATTGGGTTATCGTAGCTGTTAATACCTATGGGGGAATCCACTTCGTCCTGAGCGCCCTTATCCTTCTGCTTCTGGTTGTTTATCTAAGCCTGTATGTGGGAGTATTCGCCTTCTTGCTCAATTACATAAGGCGACGAATTGAATGGGACATGGTGGTAGTGGCCCCCTTCCTCTGGGTCTTCCTTGAGTACGTCCGTTCCTTTTTCCTGACGGGATTCCCCTGGGCAATCATCGGCTACTCCCAATATCTGAATCTTCCCTTCATCCAAGCAGCCGATATAACAGGGGTTTATGGCATTTCATTTCTTATCCTCCTCGTCAATTCAGCGGTCTACGATCTCATTTCCATTATAGGGCGGGGAGAAAGGTCTCCCCCTATCCGGGTAGGGGTCATCGTCTTGGTCGTTCTCTCAGCGGCATTCGGATACGGCGTCGCCCGGATAAAAAAGGTTGAAAGCATCACCTCTTACGTGAGAAGAACTAAGATCGGACTGGCTCAGGGAAATATCGATCAGAGCGTCAAGTGGAATGCCGCGTATCAGGAGAAAACCCTTCAAATCTACCAGACCCTCAGCCATACCCTGGCAAGAGAGCAACCGTCCCTCATCATCTGGCCAGAGACGGCAACCCCCTTTTTCTTCCAATCGGAAAAGAGATATCAACCCCTGATACTGAAGATTGCCGAAGAGACCGGTGCCCATCTCCTTTTCGGGAGCCCCTCTCACGATTGGGTCAAGGGAAAGGTCAAGTATTACAACAGCGCCTATCTCCTTTCCCCTCAGGGGAAGGTCGTCGGGAAATATGACAAGATTCACCTGGTTCCCTTCGGCGAGTATGTCCCGCTTTCCGGGTTGCTCTTTTTCCTGGAAAGCCTCAGCGGGGTGGGAAACCTCTCCCCGGGAAAAACTGTCCAGAACCTCCATTTCCCCCAAGGGGATTTCGGCGTCCTGATCTGTTTCGAGATCATCTTCCCCAACCTGTGCCGAAAGTTCGTCAAGGCAGGAGCCCAATTCTTGGTCACCATTACCAATGATGCCTGGTTTGGACGGACATCTGCCCCCTATCAGCACCTATCCATGGCGACCTTCAGGGCCGTTGAGAACCGGGTATCCATCGCCAGGGCGGCCAATACCGGGATAAGCGCCTTCATCGATGCCAAGGGGGAGATTCGAAAAAAGAGCGATATCTTCGTGCGGGAAACATTGGTTGGTCACATCAACCCCAAAATCGAGGGAACCTTCTACACTCGATACGGGGACGTCTTCGCCCTGGTCTCATCGGCAATAGCCTTCCTCTTGATCCTTTTGGCCTATCTCAAGAGGATATTGATTTTCCTCTAACCATCGGGGATGTATTGAATGGTAGCATCCGCATAGACGGCTACCCTGGCCCTGTCCCTTCGCTTCTCCTGCAATATTCCCAGGATATCATCCCACTTTTTCGCCCAAATAATTGACGTCGCGGGGCCGAAATAATCCCCGCCAGCCTTGTCCCCGTAAGGAGAAAGGATGATAAATCGATCTACCCTCGAGGGTAGGGAAGGCTGTAGTGAAAGAGGTCCACCCTTATGGATTCTGCCGAAGTTTCCAAAGAGGTAATGGGTGACCTGGCCCTCGGGGGTGTTGGCAATAAGGACCAAATCCCCTCCCCCTTCCTTCAGGGAACGGACGCCCATTTCAATGCCGATGGTTGCCTCATTGGCCTTGGAATAGTTATTGATGACTACAACATCCGCCTTTGGCGGGGGTTGGGTGGCGTATACGGTCTTGGCGAGTTTCACGCCCTCGATATGCTCCAGAACCGGATCACCCACAAACAGTCCAACAGTTTCACCCCTGCCGTTAATTACCACGTCTACCTTTATATCAAGACCCGCCATCCTCGTTGCCTCCTCGATATCCTCCCGGAATACGTTTCCCTCAAATTTGCCGGGGCCCCACAAATCCCGAGGGGCTTTCAACAGGGTAGCATGATTGAAGGAGATGGCCTCCATGCTGGCTACCCCCGGCATGAGGATTTTCCCCCCACCCCCGTATCCGCTGAATCCGTGTGGGCAGAGGCAACCGATGCCGATTTTCAGGTCACAGCCCATCACCTCGCTGTTGATGGCCAAGCGAGTGCCGAGGCGAGTCTTTCCGAGGAAGGTACAGTTGTCGAAGGGGTTATGGTTGTATACCGGGAAGCGTTCCATGACCTCCTCGCCCAATTTCTTCCGAAAATCGATGTTGGTATGGGCGCCGTGGGCACCCAGGGCCGCGATGAACCTTATCTGTTCGTCCCTGATCCCCGCCGCCTCCAATTCCCCAAGGATGAAGGGTATAATTTCGGATGCTCGTGTGGGCCGAGAGAGGTCATCGAAGAGGATGGCGACCTCCCGTCTTCCCTTGGCCATCTCCCTGATGGATTCCGAACCAATGGTCTTGGAGAAGGCCCTTCTCATTTCCGTCTCCGATAATTTGGGCCGGTTGTGTCCCATCATTCGGCAGAGAATAACCTCCCACGACTTCGGAAACGACAACTCCAACTCGGAATTCCCATACCATAAGAGCTGTGGCACCTTGATCGATTGAATCTCCACGTCTCACCTCCTTCTTCGGGCCATCGCTATTGTGGACCTTCTTCGGTGATACAATAGGTTCTCATCCGAGTGCTGTACTCAGTTAATCAGATGCACATTTTAAAAGGAATAGCAAAGTTTTTAAAGCGCTTCCAGGTACTTGCAAACAGCTGATGCTCCGATTCAAAGACTGGTTGAGGATAGCCCTTGTAGGGTGGGGGCTTCGGCGTCCATCATTCCCCATAAGAAGATGGACAAATCACCAGAGATGAAATGGATTGTTGTGGGGTATCTTATTTATTTGCCTTAGAAATCTTGCATTTATGTGGGTCTGCGGAAATTCTAGGATACAGTTAGTTATCGTTCACTCAGCAAACTCGAGATAGGTGTCTAGCAGAAATAAGCCAGCACGGATAGAAGTTCGTTCGAGGCAGACAGAAGCCTCACGTTCAAGGAAGCCGCTAGCTCGATTCAAGACTGAAGGAGTAACCCATGTCTTAAGCGAGAAAAGGAATCTGACAACAAGCGGCCTCATAGAAGTATTCAATAGAACAATCTTGGTCTTTTCTTTGACAAGATTCCCCAAATTTGATAAACAGGGGAGGCTACGGGCTGAACCGGAGGAAATTGGCCTACTATGCTCCCCTGACCAGGAATTTCCCCACCTTACAGGGCGTTTGTGTTCGTTTATCTCAGTCCTACCCCCCGATTTTGTTCGTAAATGGTAATTCAGCGTAAAAAGAATCTATGCCTTTCAGTTTTGCAATGAACTTTCTTAGAATCACCAAATTACCTCTTCGCACTCCTCGCTTTTATACTCCCCACCCTGTAACTGCCAAGTGGGCATCGTCTATTCGATTCAGTGCATCGCCCACAAATCCGATTGAATCTCCCTTCGGCCACAAACTCCCGGTCGCATTTAAGGCAGGTTCGCTTAATGGGTTTGGGTCTCGGTAATTCGGGCTTTTTGATAGAACCCATCGCTAGTTTCTTCTTTCTTGTTAATAAACCGACCGTTTAATGAATGCCGCCTGCCCTTAGCCCACGGGCAGATGCCCAGGGCCGCCCTTTTCGCTGATCAGGCTAGTCGGCGGGCAATGCAACTATTCCTGAATGATTTCGGTATAATGAGCTTTGCTGATAACAAAAAGGCTAGTTGCGCCACAACCGTTACAGTCATAAACCATTGGAATTACCTCAATACCGTCGTGATTAAAAATCGGATAATAATCGACACCCCAAGCCAATATTTCAGTCATTTGGGTATTACATTCAGGACAAAATAGGACAGAGGATAATTCAGTTATAGGAAGTTTCTTGACTTTTTTTTCGATAAACGCCTCGGTTAATTTCTTTCTTCTCTTAGACAAATGGATCACCTTGCCCATTTCACTCCTCCTTTGGATCACGTTAACCTAGCC
>DAOVIU010000130.1 GCA_030673585.1 Pseudomonadota bacterium
GTGGACTCTTCAGCTCTGTGAGGACCTCGGCCTGGACAATCGTCTCCTCTGCACCAACGAGGAGAACCGAAGGGTGTTCATCGTCTCTAGGGGAAGCTTACACGAACTGCCTGAGGGCTTCATGCTCATGATCCCCACCAGTTTTACCCCCTTTCTCAAAAGCTCCCTCATATCGGTTCCGGGGAAGTTCCGCATGGCCATGGACCTTTTCCTCCCTAGGAGACAATCCGATGAGGAAGAAAGCTTAGCCCAATTCGTCCGGCGAAGGCTGGGAGATGAAGCCCTCGAAAAAATAGCCGAGCCCCTGGTTGCCGGGATTCATGCCGGCACTCCCGAGACCATGAGCATTAAGAGCACGTTTCCCCGGTTCATCCAGCTGGAGGAGAAGTATAGGAGCCTCATCTTGGGGATGTTGGCCCGAAAGAAGATGGCCAGGGAATTCGCTCAAAGGCGTTCCGGCCCGAAACGGACGATGTTCATGAGCCTTGCAGAGGGCATGATGGAATTGACCGATGCCCTCAAGGCAAAGCTGGATGAGCGATCGCTCTTATCCAACAGAAAAGTTAGCCGTATCAACCTTATCAGGGATACTTACCCCTCTCATAATTCCATCTATGAGGTCCATATGGAGGGTGACGAGACCTTGAGGGCTGATTGTGTCATCTTAGCTACCCCAGTCTATGTCACGGCAGAGCTTCTCCGGGACTTGGATGGCACGCTATCGGAGGTTCTCCTTTCCATCCCCTGTGTATCGACGGCAACGATCTCGCTGGCCTACCGTGGAGATGAGATCCATCACCCCTTAGATGGGTTCGGATTTGTCATTCCCCGAGCCGAGAAGCGGAAGATCATGGCCTCCACCTGGACATCGGTGAAGTTCTCCCATCGGTCCCCGCCTGATGCTGTCCTATTGAGGGCCTTTGTGGGAGGAGCGCAGAACGAGGAATTGCTGGAAATGGATGATGGAACGATAATCGATATGGCCCGGAAGGAATTGGCCGATATTATGGGGATAACGGCCGATCCCATCCTGGCTCGAATATACCGTTGGAATAGGTCAATGCCCCAATACAAGGTTGGGCATGCCAAGACTTTGAGCCGTCTGGAGGAGAGGCTTCTGCCCTATCCAGGTATGTACCTAACGGGATGTGCCTATCGGGGCATTGGTATCAGCGACTGTATCCATGATGGGGAGTTAATGGTGGAAAGCGCCTTGAAATTTTTGAAAAGCTCGGAAAATGAACATAAGAAGGGAGAGGGAACTAGTCACCGATAAAGGCCAAACCCTACGGAAAGCTACGATAAGGTAGAGTCTTAGGCAGGATTCCCCCTCCCGAATAGCATCCCTTATTAGGTGATACGTACGTTATTCTTTATTCTTATAATTGAATAGGCCGCATTTGTCAATAATTTTTTGTGAACCCCTGAAAAAGTCGTCCTCCTCCGCTCAAAAGATTTTTTCGAACACTGTAAAGTTCGCTTCGCTGTAGATAGCGCTCCTTCGTTCCACAGCTTATGAGAATATGCAGCCCCCTAACCCCATGATTGCAGCACAACAGCACCGCAACACCGCAGGACCGTTACATTAAATCATTCCCCTATCCTTGAGTTCGGCAATCCTATTTCGACTCATCCGCAAATCCCCTCCGTAGATTGCCTCGTTGTGTTCCCCGAGCCTTGGGAGAAACGGCAGGTGCTGTCCCACCGATTCGAGATATGGGGTGATGAGGGACGCACTTGCCAGGGTGATTTCGGTTTCAGTTCTAACATCCTTACTTGTCAATCCCTTTTTCTTGACCACGGGGTCCCCAGAAACCTCTCTCGGCGTCCTCGCTCTTCCGGCAACGATTCCCGCGGACCTCATTTGCTCCACCAATTCTTGGCTCTTCTTTTCCCGGATAACCTTCTGGATTTCTTGAATGATATGGTCCGAGTCCGCGGATCTCCCGGAGTTGGTCTTGTATTCGAGTTTGTCCAGGCGTTCGTACCCTGGAAGGCCGACCAGGGACTCCCATTGGCGATCGTTGCCAATAGCGATGTAGACCCAACCATCCTTTGTCTCGTAGAGACAAACAGGGGCGAAGAATTGGTGGGTGTTTCCCCGGCGGGAAATCTCAGTGCCAAAGCTCATGGCCAGGGGGAGATGGGTGCCCAGCCAGGAGAGCCCACTTTCGAAAAGGCTGATGTCGATCCTCTTCCCCTTTCCCGTCGATTTCTTCTCAAACAAGGCCTTCATGACCTGCCCATATACATGTTCCCCCGCCCCCATATTCACGATGGGAACTCCGATATTCAGTGGGCTCCTTCCCTGTTCGCCGTTCATTTCGATGAGGCCGCATTCGGCCTGGATGACGGGATCATAGGTGGGCTCGAAAATATCGGGTCCATAGCCCGTCACTCCCACCCAGATGATATCCTCTTTGGCTTCCCTGAGGCTTTCATGATCGATGCCCAGTTTTGTATAGTTTCGCGGGATTTGATTGGAGGCGAAGATATCCACGTTCAAGCTGCGAATGAGATCGTACAAAATACGTTTCCCCTCTTCTTCCTTGAGGTTTAGGGTAATGGACTCCTTTCCCGCATTTACGGGTAGGAAATAGGAGTTCATTCCGCGTTCCTCAAAGGCTTCGTCCCCCACATAACGGTTTGGGTCACCCCTGAGGGGAGACTCGATACGGATCACCCTCATCCCTTCTTGTACCAGTCGGTAGGTACCATAGGGCAAGGCTAGAGCCTGTTCAAGGCTCAATACCGTAATATCACTGTAAATCTGCTGCCTATCCATTCCTTTCTCCCAAAAAGAACTTTTTGAAGATTGTATATCATCCACTTCCTCCACCTTTCTGCCAAGGGACGCCAGAAGAGCAGATTCCTGGAAAGTTCCAAAGCAGGTTGCTCATTCCGTTGAGAACCAGAACCCGAAAAAATTTTGTTGACTTATCTAAGGATATTGTGTAAAAGTAATTGTTATTATTGAAGTTTTTAATTTGGAGGATACGTCGATGGAACATTTTGGATACGTGATCGCCATTACATCGATGGTTGTGGTGTTATTTATCGCGACCAATATCTACTGGGATTCCAAGAGCAATAAGGTCTACAAGCGGTTTGAGAGGCTTCTGGAGGTAGCGGAAATCTCCCACAGGAACGTCATGGAGGAGAGATTGAGGGAACTAGGAAGGGAAATAGATGACATGAAAAGGGAGATTGAGTCCGCCAAGTTGAGGGGAGGGCTACCGACGCGATTGGAAGAGGGGGCTCAGACGAGGCGAGATTCGGCAAAGGGAACCGAGGATAGGGAAACCATGGTCGTTTTCGGGAGGAAGCCAAAGGATGACTCCACACCGTAGACCTACCAAACGAGAGCTCTCTCGCGCCTTATTCCAAGATCTGAGAATCAGGGTATTTTTCTTTCCACTTCCCCCAATGGGTGTCCTCTGAGGGAATTTCAGGGAGCCACCTCTTGAAGTACTTCCCCTGGATGCCCATGAGCCCCTCTTCATAAGGATACCAGAGGCTGCTCGTCTCTCTGTCGTACAATACGAAGGTGTATTTGTAGGTCCAACCCGAGGGCACGAGGGTCAATATTTGACCATCTATCTGGCGGCTGTACACGGCCGCCAAATCGACCAGGGGTCAGTATGCCGCTGCGATTTGTTTCGGACCAACGCTGCTATTGGCAATCTCGTGGCCCCGGAGTCGTGGGACCGAATAGGCCTTCGCCTCGAATTCCTCCACAACGGCGAGGACACGAAGGCTCTGTGGGACGTGAGCGGTGTCATCACTGAGAGAGGAATCGTCCAGGGGGGTGAAGGCGTTTCTCCCCAATCCAAACTGAAACCGTTCGGGTTTGAAACCGATTGACTCGGCTTGGGTCACATCCCACCGTTCGCCAGTGTTATCTACGATATATGTCTTGCCGCCTTCTCGTATCACACGGGGAGCAGCGTGGTTATCCGTCATCCAAAAAATACCGGCAAGGATAACCATTGATACAGCGAGTACTCTTCTGGCCATGTTTTCCTCTCGGGCTTTCAGGATATGTTTCCCGTCATAAGGTTGTGAGAAATGCCAGCAAGGCCTTGACCTTATCCTCCGGCAGGTCTGCAAAGCATGGCATTCCGCGGAACGGTGTTTTGAGCTGTTTTCTGACGTTATCCTCTGTCACAGCCCGGCCACTTGTCGGGAGCTTGTCCCGTTTGAATAGCCCCTTGAGCCCCGGGCCTATTTTGGCCTCGGTTCTATCCGCGTAATGGCAGTCAGCACAGCCCCTTTCATTAAAGACGGTGGCCCCTTCACGGGCAAGTTCCTCCTTTAAATCCACCGAGATCTTGAAAGGACTTACTCCCCGCATCGTGAAATAGTAACCGGCGGAGGTCGCCGTTGTGGTGAGTATCAGAAGAAAAACTCCGAGGCCCATTGGGACCGCCATGGTGTAATATTTTCTGTAGAACCGGACGATTGTGATCTTGAGGGAGAGCAAGAAAAATGTTGCTACTGCTAAAAGTCCATGAAGGGCCGCTCTGGATGGGAGATCCTGGCCCATTCCCCTCATGATTTTTATGCAATAGTATGAGATAAAAAGGAAAAGAAGGATGAAAACATAGCCGCTCACCCGGTGTAGTTGCCGCAGCTTTTTTGGATTGAACTTCTTCTCATCCGTTCGGCCCAGGAGTTCCAGCATGACTACCAGGTTGAGAACGGCCAGCCCTACCAAAATCAGTGCGAGGATGGATTTTGTCAAGAAAATCATCGCTATCTTCTACCGGTCGATCAGTGCACGAGGTTGATGTTTGGAACCTGGGCAGAGGAAAAGAAACCTTCTCTCTCCTCCGCCCAGCAAAATTACTTGGCCTCGGTGAAGATCCAATCCTTGGCTTTTTGCACCCCATGGCAGTTAATGCAACCCTTCACTTTTCCCGAGGCCATGATCTTCCCGTCGGGACCATATTTGCCCCAGAACTAGTCACCACCCTCGGGGTTATATCCCCTTACCTTGTACATGGGTGTGACGGCCATCAGGGACTTTTTGTCCTTCCCATAGTTCTCCTTAACAATAATGGCGCCGTATGGCATGGGCTTTCCCTCCCGGGCAGCCTTCAACGCGATTCCGTTGGCGTAAATTTTCAGGAACGCGCCATGAGGGCTCTTTCCCGGATAGATCCCATAGTGCCCTGGCCAGTACCCCCATCCCAGGTATGGCTCGGTTTCGGTGATATAGGTCCAGAACTTCCCGCCGTCAGGGGGCGGCAACTTCCCGCCAGCTCCCAACATGGCCGGCACGAAAACCAAGACCAAA
>DAOVIU010000305.1 GCA_030673585.1 Pseudomonadota bacterium
ACATCAAGGCCATTTGCCTTGGGAGGGCAAGCATGACCGCGGCCATGGTGGGTAATACCGTTGGCGAGATGATCAAGAAGGGAAAGGTTCCAAGCGATTTGACAAACTACGGAACCGATGTGGAGCACCTCTTTGTTCTAGCCGCAAAACTGAAGGAGCGGTTTGGAAGGGATTTCCAAAAAATCCCATCCGGGGCCATCGGAATGATCACCTATTTCGATCGCCTAAACGCGGGCTTGCAGCAAATTATGGCTGGGGCCCGAAAGTTTGCACTGAAGTATATCACCAGGGACGACCTGGCCTCCCTCACCCAGCAGGCAGCCGAAATCTCCGGCATTCCCTATGTCATGGACGCGGATAGGGAGGAGGTGGACCGGATACTGGGATAAGGCTTAACTCGGGGTGGCGAAGGGGATACCGGTAGGACCGGTATCCCCTTTTGTTTTAAAAATCCACACGTGAAGGTATAATACATTATTCAACGTACGGAGGGTAGAGACCTATGAATACCCTGAGATTGGGCATGGGACAGATAAACTCCACGGTGGGAGACTTGGAGGAAAACACAAGAAAAATCATCCAGTACATCCACGATGCGAAGAAGATGGGCGTCGACCTCCTCACGTTCCCGGAACTGGCAATACCGGGTTACCCACCCGAGGATCTTCTCTTGATGCCCCGTTTTATTGATGCCAACAGGGATTGTCTACAAGAGGTAATCGCGGCCTCAAAATCCATTACGGTACTGGTGGGCTTTGTAGATCGTAGTGACGACATCTATAACGCGGCCGCCCTGATCCATGAGGGCACATTGGAGGCGGTCTACCACAAAATTCGCCTCCCCAACTACGGGGTCTTCGACGAGAGGAGATATTTTCAATCCGGGCGAGACTTCCTCGTGTTCTCCCTCCAAGGGATTACCGTTGGCGTCAATATCTGCGAGGATATCTGGTACCCTGGGAATCCCACAAGGGCTCAAGCTCTCTACGGGGGAGCCGAGATCATTGTGAACATTTCATCGTCCCCTTACCATGCCGGCAAGGGCCATTTTCGCGAGAGGATGTTGGCCACCCGGGCGACGGATAACATCGCCATCGTAGCCTTCAACAATCTGGTAGGGGGACAGGATGAGCTCGTTTTTGACGGAGAGAGCCTCGTTTTCGATGAGTCAGGGAATCTCATCTATCGTGGAAAGAAGTTCCAGGAAGAGCTGATTCTCGTCGACCTGGACGTGGACGCGGTGTTCCGGGAGCGGCTTCACGATCCGCGCCGACGGGAGGTTAAGCTCGAAGACCGAGCCGAAAGGGAGCTCATCCGTATAATTCCACTCTCTGAGAGCGCCAATCCCCGAAAAAAGCGACCCAAAATTACCCAAAGGGCCAATGAACCATTAACTATGACCCTCGAGATCTATGAGGCCTTGATCATGGGGACCCGGGACTATGTGAGAAAGAACGGTTTCAAGAAAGTGCTCATCGGGCTGAGCGGGGGGATCGATTCATCCCTGGTCGCAACCATAGCCGTCGATGCCTTGGGCGCGAAAAACGTGATCGGCGTCTTCATGCCATCCAGCTATACATCGAGGGAGAGCCGTGAGGATGCAAAAAAGCTTTCCGATAATTTGGGAATCAAGTTGATAACAGTCCCCATCACGGAAACCTTCACCGCCTACCGGGAAATACTGGCCCCGGAGTTTGCGGGAAAAGGTATCGATGTTACGGAGGAGAACATTCAAGCCCGAATTCGCGGGAACATCCTGATGGCCCTATCCAATAAATTCGGATGGCTGGTCCTCACAACGGGGAATAAGAGCGAGACGAGCGTAGGCTACTGCACCCTCTATGGAGATATGGCGGGTGGATTCGCCGTAATCAAGGATGTGCCCAAAACCCTGGTTTACGAGTTAGCCCGGCATAGGAATGCTCAAGGGGAGTCGAAGATCATCCCGGAAAGGGTTATAGGTAAGGAACCATCCGCCGAGTTGAGGCCGGACCAGAGGGACACCGATACGCTTCCGCCCTACCCTGTTTTGGACCCCATTTTACAGGCTTACGTGGAAGAGGATAAGGATTTGGAGGGGATTGTGAAACTGGGCTTTGGCAAAGGGATGGTCAGAAACATCATCGACAGAGTCGATAAAAATGAGTACAAGCGGAGACAATCCCCACCCGGCATAAAGATAACTCCCAGGGCACTGGGGAAAGATAGGAGGTTGCCCATCACGAATAGATATCGAAACTATTAAATGCCCTTAAAAAAGCGCGGTCTAGAGATACAACTAGTTCAACGTTGTTCCTCCCCTTTCCTCTCCCCATCCAACTGGCAATGTGTCCCGAGAGAATTGCGTTCGGAGCAAAAATTCCTCCGGAAACTCGAAAAACCTCAAGATTGATAACCGTGGTAATATTCAGGAGGAAGGCGTATAATAAGGGAAAAATGCAAGCCGACTATAGGGAGCATCTCCCTGTTTCGGGGATGCTTTTCACGTGACCCTTGAGAACAGAAAATGCCAAGAACCAAGATGAAATCACCGGAGGCTATTCTAAAGGGGGAGCGGGAGCTTGACTGTTTGTTCGATATCAGTCAGAGCATCGTCTCATCCCCGGACCTACACGCTTCGGTCCATCGGATCATGGATGTTCTTGCCCAAAAAATGGGCATGAGCAGGGGGACACTCACCCTTTTGAAACCCGAAACGAACGAACTCATTATCGAGATTGCCCATGGCATGCCCGAGGAGAAAAAGAGGAGGGGAAAGTTCAGGATTGGTGAGGGAATTACCGGCAAGGTTTTCGAAACGGGAAAACCCGCAGGGTTCTGCACGGTCCAGCGGGGCAGAGACATTCTGAAAACATTTTTATGTGAAAGGAGGAGCCTCTATGCCATATGAATCCCTCACTGAAAAGGACGTCTTGAAAATTGTGAAGGAGAGGGACGTGAAGTTCATCAGGCTCTGGTTTACGGATATCCTGGGTCAGTTGAAGAGCTTCGCCATCACCGACGATGAGTTGGAGGGGGCCTTCGCCGAGGGCATGGGGTTTGACGGCTCATCCATCAAGGGGTTTGCCCGAATCGACGAGAGCGATATGTTGGCCAGGCCTGATCCCGTTACCTTTCAGCTGGTGCCTTGGCGGCCC
>DAOVIU010000038.1 GCA_030673585.1 Pseudomonadota bacterium
CCCGCCACAGCGAGGAACCCTTCGACACCAGTGCTTTCCCAAAAAGACCAACAGGGCGTGAAACTCATTGTACATTTCAACGTCTCCGCCTAATTCTCCCATCATCATGCCCTGAACCTCCTCATAGCTCCACTTTTCGGAGATGAGCTTGTGTCTGGAAAGGATCCTCCTCGTATAGGCGTCAACGACAAAGACGGGTTTTCCCAGCGCGTATAGGATGATGCTATCGGCGGTCTCGGGGCCAATCCCATTTACCTTCAACAATTTCTCCCTCACGGAGTCCAAATCCTGGGATCTCATCCGGGTTATATCACCATTGAACTCTTCGTAGAGCAAATCAACGAATCGTTTAAGGCGATTCGCCTTTAATCGATAGAAACCCGAAGGCCTGATAACCTCGGCTAGCTCATCACGGGCAATATTCCTCATACCCAGGGGGCTGAGTATCCCCGCCTTTTTCAAATTGCCAATAGCCTTTTCCACGTTCGCCCATGAGGTATTTTGGGTCAGTATTGCTCCCACGATAACCTCAAATGAGGACTCTCCAGGCCACCAATGGCGAGGCCCAACCGTGCGCAATAGCCTCTCATACATTTCAACCAGGATGTTCCCCTTCGGCCCCATCAATGCTTCCCTCTCCCTAAACATAGAGGATTGGGGAAGCTGGTGTCAAAAATTTTTCCATGAACCTCTTAAGAACTGGGAAAAGGAGCTCCGAGCGGGAAATTACAAAGTGCTGCGGTGCTGTAGTCATGTGGTTGGGGAACTGCACATTCTCACAAGTTGTGAGGCGAACTTAAGAATGGTCGAAAAAATATTTTGAGCGGCGAAGAGCGGCTTTTCCTGAAATCCCTTTCAAAAATCCTTCTATTGAGGTAGGCACGAAGGAGTTTTTTTTTCAACAAGACGAAAGAATCGCAAAATTATTTCTTAGAAATCAAGGAAGTTCCGGAGCTGAAAATCATTGATTTTTCAATATATTGGAGATATTATTAAAATGAATTTATGATCAGATTTAATGACATATTGGAACAGGTCAGTGCCTATAATCCCCAGGCGGACCTCGATTTCCTCAAGAAAGCCTACGTCTTTTCCGCCAAGGTGCACCAGGGACAAATTCGCCTCTCAGGAGAGCCCTACCTCATTCATCCCTTGGAAGTCGCCCATATCCTGGTAAAGCTCCGGTTAGATACAGCCAGCGTGGTCACGGGGTTACTGCATGATACCCTTGAGGACACCTTTGCCACCCTGAAAGAGCTTCGGGAAAACTTCGGGGAAGAGGTAGCTGAACTGGTGGACGGAGTCACCAAAATCAGCAAAATGACCCTCAAATCCTCTGAAGAGGATCAGGCTGAGAACTTTCGAAAAATGATCCTCGCAATGGTTAAGGACATCAGGGTGTTTTTGGTTAAATTGGCGGATCGGATCCACAATATGCGCACCCTGAAATACCACCCCCCTTCTAAACAGAGGGCGATCGCCGAAGAGACCCTCGATATATACTCACCCTTGGCCAACCGGCTCGGGATCGACTGGATTAAGAATGAATTGGAGGACTTGGGATTCCAATACCTGCATCCCGATATCTATAACGATATCAAGAGAAAGGTTGCAAAAAAGGAGAAGGAAAGGGAGCGGTATACCGAAGAGGTCAAACGAATCATCACCAAGAAGTTGTTCGAGTACAAGGTTGAAACTGAAGTGACGGGCCGCCCAAAGCAGATCTACAGTATCTACAAAAAGATGAACGCCCAGGATATCGACTTCGACCAGGTTTACGACCTCACCGCGTTCAGGATTATCGTCAACACCATGAAACAATGCTATGAAGCCCTTGGAATCATTCACTCCCTTTGGAAACCCGTTCCCGGTAAATTCAAGGACTACATAGGCCTCTCTAAGGCCAATCGATATCAATCCCTCCATACCACGGTGATCGGGCTTTACGGAGAGAGAATGGAGATTCAAATTCGGACTTCGGATATGCATCGGGTCGCCGAGGAGGGGATTGCTGCTCACTGGAAATATAAGGAGGGCAAATCCGCCGAGGGCGAGGATGACAAGCGAATCAATGGGCTGCGACAGCTATTGGAATGGCAACGGGAACTCCAAGATAATAGCGAATTCCTGGAGACCGTCAAAATGGACCTCTACCCCAACGACGTCTACGTATTTACCCCCAAGGGGGAGGTAAAGGAGTTCCCAAGGGGAGCCACCCCTGTAGACTTCGCCTACAGTATCCATACGGATGTCGGGCACCGGTGTATTGGGGCAAAGGTGGATGGAAGGTTAGTTCCCCTAAAGTATCAATTGAAAAGCGGGCATTCGGTGGAAATTCTTTCTTCCCCGAATCATCAGCCCAGTAAGGATTGGCTGAAGTTCGTCAAGACTTCCAGGGCCCAGACCAAGATTCGAGAATGGATCAAAAAGGAACAGAGGGAAAGAAGCATTGCCTTGGGAAAGGAGATTTGCGAGAAGGAATTCAGGAAATTCTCCCTCAATTTCCCCAAATTGCTCAAATCCGGGGAAATTCAAAAAGTAGCAAATAATTTCGGTTTTCAATCCGTGGACGATCTTATGGCGTCGGTGGGATACGGAAAGATCTCTTCCAAACAGATCGCCGGAAAGTTGGTTCCTTCCGAAAAATTGGAGGCGGAGGAAAAGAAAAAGGAGAGCCGAATAGAGAAGATCATTCATCTCGTGCAGAAGAAACCCCAAGATGCCATTAAGATTAAGGGCATGGATGATATGATGGTCCGGTTTGCCAGCTGTTGTAATCCCCTTCCCGGGGATAGGATCACGGGCTTTATCACCCGGGGAAGGGGAATAACCATCCATACCGCCGACTGTTCCAACGTCTTGAATAACGACCCTCAGAGAAAGGTGAAGGTCGAATGGGATTTAAAGCACAAACAAACTCATCCCGTCCGCATCCGGGTAATCTGCGCGGATCGAAAGGGACTGTTGGCTGATATCAGTTCCTCCATCAGCTCCAATGAAGCCAATATCACCAACGCTCAACTCAATACGACCCACGAGAAAAGGGCCATCTGCACCTTTGCGGTCGAAATAAAAGACTTAAATCACCTAAGGAAGGTAATCACTTCGCTGGAAAAGATTAAGGGGATGGTTACCGTTGAAAGGCTGAAGATCTGAAGGCGAGGAGGGATCGTTAAGACGCCTTGGTTATCTTACCGGAACGGATGCAGCGGGTGCAGATTCTCATCCTCACGACGTTCTTATTCCTCAGCACCCTCACCCGCTGGAGATTGGGATACCAAACCCGTTTCGTCCTATTGTTCGCGTGACTGACGTTGTGGCCGTAAGAAGGGCCTTTTCCGCAGATCTCACATACCCTGGACATCGTCTACCTCGATCAAACCATTAATGTACCAAGAAAATAACCATCCTGCAACCCACATACGCTAATTCTGCACCGTGTGTCATTATTCTCAGCCCACCGATGATCCACCGTCGGCCAAGAACCCCGAAGGGGTAGGGAGATCTATCCAAAGCGGTGGGAAACCGCCTGGGCCGCCTTTATGCCCGATATGATCTCACCCTCGAAGCCCAGATAGGGGAAATTCTCCCTGGAAGCGATAAATAGGCCTCTCATCGGGGTAATGGCGGGAAGAATTGCCCTTCCAACTCGGAAAGGCGATGTCGCCCCGTATACGATATCGGAATTGCTCCGCTGACTACGGTAACGCTCCACAGAGGGTCGTGCATCGATGAGTCGAATCGATCTATCCAGGAAGGGGGCGACCTCCAATAGGTGACACACCATGTTCTCGATAACTCCTTTGATCTCAGCTCTACCCGCTTTCCCCATGGCCATGGGGAGGAAGGAATTGACCGTAACCGCCCTCTTCCCTGATGGGGCGCCGACACCCTCGGGTCCCATAAAACCCATCAAAAGATTCCCATTCTCGTATGGGGCGCCCCCATCACGCAATGAAACGAAACAATCTCCCAACCTTACCGGAACCCCTCTAGCATCAATGCCGAGGTTTAAGGAGAGTACGAAATACTTGGGCCAGAGGAGCTTGCCTCTATTTTCCCATTTCCTTCCTGAAAAAGCTGACGGGATGAGCTCTCTCAATTGGGTGAAAGGGAGATTACCAATGCACACCCTGGATAATATGGCTTTGTTATCCCCCGTATGAATCCTGAATTCTCCGGGGGATTTTTCGATGCGAATTCCCTTAAAGGACTCAAGGGCGTTAATTTTTCCTCCTCCCCTCACCACCTCCTTCTTTACCTGTTCCATGAATCCCCGAGGACTCGTCATGTCCGTGAAGACCTCGTCCTCCAGCAAAATGCCCATGAGATGGGAAACCAGGCGGAAGGGGGAATCATCCGCATCCAGGTAACTCATGCTTTTGATCTGAACATCTATGAATTGAGCGAAGGTTTTATCTCCCTTCAGGGAACCCATAAAGCCAGACAGTGGTCTATCGGATAAGGCGTGATATACGTGAGCAAGCCGCCTTCCAATGCGGCCGCGGGGCGGCTGTTCATCGCCTATGGCCATCATGGTGCTGCGAATCCAGTCTTCCTCCTTTAACCGAGCGTAGAAGGTCTCGATGAGACCGAAATCCCTCGGGAACTCCCTTTTCATCTCCCTCAAAAGATCGTTGGGATCGGATGACATATCAACCCTATGGCCGGGGAGGATGATTTGACAATTGAAATCCCTTCTGCGGATAAAATCCCCATGATCTAGGGAGAGGTCCAGCAGCTGATAAACCCCCTCGATGACGGTCCTTCTAACGAGAACCTCGGAAAAATTGGAAAATCGCCGGAATCGATATTTCCCACGGATTTTACCTGTCTTTTCCTTCTCCTCGAGTAATAGCACGGAAAATCCCTTCTTGGTGAGAAGAGCCCCCGCCAAAATCCCGGCAGCATTAGTCCCGAGGATGACGACGTCCCATGTCCTCATTGGATTCCCTCATCCCTTCCGTTGATGACTTCAATACCCTTGCGGCATTACCTCACCCGGTACCCGGCAAATTGTGGGATGGACCTCCCGTGGTGTATTACATGTCGCGGACCGACCATTTGAGATTAACCCAGGGATCTGGATCCCCTTCACCTCATCAGATAAACTCCACCCTCTCCCCTTCCCCTCTTGCCTCGGATATTTCGCCCATCAGATACGCCGTCTCTCCTGATTCCTTCAACCGAGTCAAAACGCCCTCTGCCTCTTCAGCTTCAACCACGAGGATCATCCCGATTCCGTTGTTAAAAGTCCTCCACATCTCCTCTTCCGGAATTCGGCCCTCCCTCTGAAGAAAGGAAAAGATAGAGGGAACTTGCCAGCTTCCCCTTTGAAGGGAGGCCTTACAGCCGCGAGGTAAGATCCGGGGAAGGTTCCCCCTCATTCCTCCCCCCGTAATGTGAGCTATCCCCCGAAGCCGGAACTCTCGCTTCAGGGGCATCACCACTTTGACGTAGATTCGCGTTGGTTCCAAGAGTTCTTCCCCGATTGTCCGCCCCAGCTCCTCAACCCAATGGTCCACAGGCAGATTTAGATGATCAAAGACAATTTTCCTGGTCAAGGAATACCCGTTGCTGTGGAGCCCGCTGGAGGAAAGCCCAATCAGCCTATCCCCGGGGGAAATCTCAGACCCGTCGATCATCTCCCCCCTATTCGCAATTCCCACGGCGAAGCCCGCCAAATCGTACTCGCCCTCCCCATAAAATCCGGGCATTTCCGCGGTTTCCCCTCCGATTAGGGAACACCCTGCCTCTTTGCATCCTTTAACGATGCCCTCGATAATGGAAACGGCCCTCCCCAGTTCCAATTTTCCCGTTGCGAGATAATCCATGAAAAAGAGAGGATGAGCCCCGCTGACAAGGATATCATTGACACACATGGCGACCAGATCGATTCCCACCGTATCATGCCGGTCAACCATGAGGGCCACTTTGAGCTTAGTTCCAACACCATCCGTCGAAGCCACGAGCACGGGGTCTCGATATCCCATCTGATCCATGGAATAACAAGCGCTGAATCCGCCCAACCCCGTGAGGACTCGAGGGCCGAATGTGGATTCGGCGAGGGGTTTTATCCTCCTTACAAACTCATCTCCCAAATCCACATTCACTCCTGCATCCCTATACAGCATCGACACGTACCTCCTATGGAATTCATAAGACATTGTTCTACGTGGCTCAAATCTTAGATAAACCCTGGCGCGATGTCAAATCATTTTGCCTGCGAATGACAAATACCTCTATTCTCTTCCTGTTGCCTGCTCCGATGATAATGAGGATAGTGTCTATCCGAATCGGGGTTTATCCGCGGACTTCACCAACGAGAGGGGCACGAGAAGAGGGATCACCAGAAGTATCGGTAAATTCCAATGACAACCCCCATAAGCATGACTGGAGTTTCCTGGATTTTCTACGTGGTCCTTGTGTAACATATTGATTATTAATGAAATTCTGGGTCTCGCACGTGAACCCCGTTGTCCTTGAACGTAATCCGCTGGAGAAGTAAGGCACCCATCGAGGGTGAGCAGGCTTCGACGTGAGTCTTCGACCCTGAGCTCAGACCGAAGGGCTCAGCCGAACGTAAGGGGAAGGCCGGTCCTTATGGAGGCCGGAAGGGGTAAGCATTCCCCACCTGCGAGCCCCGAAAGGGTCACTTCGGAAGCATCGAAGTGAAGGGACAAGGGATTCTTCAAAAACTCCGGAAACTTCAGAAGCACGACAATTGACTTTGTGAGGCATTTGTGATTAATTGAGTACTTTAAATTGGGAGCGGTCACGTGGACCTGCTAGACTTTCAGTACAGATTACCATCTAAGCTCATTGCCCAGTATCCATCGAGGGAAAGGGATCAATCCCGCTTGATGGTTCTCCATCGCCATACGGGGTCCTTGGAGCACCGAACCTTTAGCGATTTATCTCAGTATCTCAGTGAAGGTGATGTCCTCATCATCAATGACACGAAGGTTATAAAGGCAAGGCTCGTGGGGAGAAAGGAAACCGGGGGAAAGGTTGAAGTCTTGATCACCGAACGAGTGGAGGATCGCACGTGGAAATGTATGGTCAAGAGGTCCAGATCCATACGCGATGGCGCCACCGTGCTCTTCGGCGATGGCTTGTCCGGACACTTTTTAGGAAGGGATGAGACCGGGGACTGGAGAATCGAATTCCACTCCCAAGGGGATTTCTATGAGGCCGTCGACCGTTGGGGACAGACGCCGTTACCCCCGTACATCAAGAGGGATGAAACGCTCCCCCTCGATGAGGAGCGGTACCAGACAATCTTCGCCATGAAACCGGGGTCCATCGCCGCTCCAACAGCCGGCTTACACATGACTCACTCCCTCCTTGAAAAGGTGAGAAGGAGAGGGGTAGCCGTCGTTCCCATTACCCTCCATGTAAACGTGGGGACTTTCTCCCCCATCAGGATGAAACGAGTAGAAGATCATAAAATGGCCCCCGAGTATTTTGAGATATCCCTGCAGGCTGCTGAGGTCATCAATAGGGCAAGAGGAAACGGAGGGAGGATTATCGCGCTCGGCACGACGACTACCCGATCCCTGGAATCCGCCGTCGATTCACGGGGAAAACTGACGCCTACCGACGGATATTCGGACCTCTTTATCCATACTCCGTATCGCTTCAGGATGGTGGATGCACTGATCACCAATTTCCATCTCCCGGGAACCACGCTCCTGCTCCTGGTCTCTGCCTTCGCCACCTGGGAACTCATCAAGAAGGCCTATAGAGAGGCCATTAGAAGGGAATATCGTTTCTTCAGTTATGGGGACGGGATGCTGATTCTCTGAATCAATGGCCGCAGGGGGGAAGACCCCCCG
>DAOVIU010000284.1 GCA_030673585.1 Pseudomonadota bacterium
ACCTCAACGGGGGTGATGCATCCGATAAAGGAGATAGCCCAGATCACACGAAGCTACAAGGATACGGTGATCGTCGTCGATGCCATCACCGGAATCGGGGTCTTCGATATGCCGATGGATGCATGGAATCTGGATGTGGTTGTGAGCGGTTCCCAAAAGGCCATTATGCTTCCGCCGGGGCTTTCTTTTGTCGCGCTCAGCGAGAAGGCGTGGAGGCTTGTTGATCGTTCGAATTTACCCAAGTACTACTTCGATTTCAGGCAGGAGTTAAAATCCGCGGAAAAGAACCAAAACACCTTTACCCCCGCTATCACCTTGGTGATCGGTCTGAGGGAGTCGTTGAGAAGGATTCGACAGGAGGAGTTGGAGGCGGTGTTCGTTCGCCACGGTCTCCTTGCCCGGGCAACACGAGAAGCGGTGAAGGCCCTCGGGCTGGAGCTCCTTGCGGCAGAATCCCCGAGCAATGCGCTAACAGCGGTGAAGATTCCCGAGGAAATAGGGGCCAATGAGATAAAGGTTCTGTTTTCGGAGGAATTTGGGATTACCGTTGCTGGAGGCCAGGATCGGGCAAAAGGGAAGATCATCAGGATTGCTCATTTGGGTTACTATGGACGCTTGGACATGGTGATGGTCATCAGCGCCTTGGAGATGTTGCTGAGGGAGATGGGCTATCAATTCGAGATGGGTGCCAGGGTGAGGGCTGCGGAAGAGGTGTTGATCTCCCTTTGAGGTGGATCCGATGGAAGAGGAAGCGGTGTATAGGATATTGGTTGCCGATAACCTGTCTCCCAAGGGCATTGAAATCCTTAAACGGGAGAAGGCGATCAAGTGTTATGTGTGGGCAAATTTCAGCCCAGGTGAGTTGAGGGCAACCATAGGGGAGTATGACGGCATCATCATTCGGAGCAAGACAAAGCTCACCGCTGACATTATAAACGCCTCGGGGAGGCTTAAGGTAATCGGCCGTGCCGGGATCGGGGTAGACAATGTAGACGTCCAGGATGCGACACGAAGGGGAATCCTCGTGATGAACACTCCCCGCGAAAATGCCACTGCCGCCGCGGAACATACCATTGCCATGATGCTGGCCATTTCAAGAAATATCCCCCAGGCAAATGCCTCCACCAAATCGGGAAAGTGGGAGAGGGGCAGATTCACGGGGGTGGAGCTCTATGGTAAGACCCTGGGGATCATCGGCATTGGTAATATCGGAAGCATCGTTGCGGAGAGGGCCCAGGGACTGAAGATGAACGTGATTGCCTACGACCCTTACATACCCGAAGATGTGGCTGAGCAAAGGGGGGTTCCACTGGTCACCTTGGATGATCTCTTGAGCCGATCGGATTTCATCAGCATTCACACGCCCTTGACGGAGGATACCCGGCACTTGATCGACGGCGAAACCCTGGAAAAAATGAAGACGGGCGTGATGATCATCAACTGCGCCAGGGGAGGGATCGTTAACGAAGGGGACCTCTTAAACGCCCTGAAGTCCGGAAAAGTGAGGGGGGCGGCCCTGGATGTCTTCGAGAATGAGGCAGAGGGAAACAATCCCCTCTTCGAGGTAGATAATGTGATCTGTACTCCCCACATCGGGGCTGCTACCAGTGAGGCTCAGGAGAATGTGGCGGTAGCCATCGCCGATCAGATCGTCGATTTCCTCGTCAACAAGAGGATACGGAATGCGGTGAATATCCCCATCGTCAGTCCTGATGTGCTCCCCGTGCTCAAGCCCTACCTGGACTTAGGGGAGAAATTGGGGAGATTCCTGACGCAGATATCGGATATAGCTATTGAAGAACTTTCCATCGAATACAAGGGGACCGTGGCGGAGTATAACGTCTCGCCCGTTACGGTATCGGTACTGAGGGGATTGTTGACTCCTTACATGGGGGGAGTGGTAAATTTTGTAAACGCCTCGGTCATAGCCAAGGACCGGGGAATCAGGGTGAGGGAATCTAAATCCACCACGGCTGAGGATTTCGCGAGCATGGTTGCCATTACAGCGGTGGCCAGGGGGGGGAGTAACTACATAGCCGGGGCCCTCTTTGGCACCAAGGATTTCCGGATTGTACAGATAAACGATTTCCTCATCGAGGCAGTACCCCAGGGTAACATGCTCTTGATTCAAAATTACGACAGGCCGGGCGTCATCGGGAATATCGGGACGACCCTCGGGAATAGAAATATCAATATCGCCACCATGCAGTTTAGCCGCGATCGATCAGGTGGAGTTGCCATTTCCCTGCTTCACTTGGATTCCGTCATATCCAAAGAGGTGGTGGAGGAACTTTCGCAGTTGCTCGACATTATATCGGTGAAACATATTGAGCTTTGATTTGACCTGAAGAGAGGGTAAGAGAATGCCCAACGTGGTAATCGTGGGAAGTCAATGGGGTGACGAAGGCAAGGGGAAGGTCGTCGACCTCTTCAGCCAGTTTGTCCATGTGATTGTCCGTTTTCAGGGAGGAAATAACGCCGGCCATACCCTGGTGGTAGGGAGTGATAAGTTTATCTTCCACCTGATTCCGTCCGGCATCCTCCATCCCGGGAAAAAATGCATTATCGGCAGCGGGGTCGTAGTCGATCCCGGCGTCCTCTGCGAGGAGATTGATGCCCTCAAAAAAAGGGGATATTTTCAGGATGAATCCCAGCTCCTCATCAGCGAGGAGGCCCACTGTATTATGCCCTACCATAGGGCGATTGATGTGGCCCGAGAACGCCTCAAATCGGGGGGGAAGAAAATTGGAACAACGGGAAAGGGTATTGGACCAGCTTATGAGGATAAGGTTGCTCGATGTGGGATCAGGATGATCGACCTTCTCGATGAGGAAGCTTTCAGGGAGAAATTTGAGGAAAATCTGGTTCAGAAGAATTTCTACTTAACCAAAATGCTCGGGGAATCCCCTATGGATGGGGCCCAAATCCTCAGCGATTATACGGGGTTTCGGGAGAAGCTGGGGAAATACGTGGTCGATACTTCCTTCATCCTCCACGAGCAGATGAAGAAAGGGAAGAATTTGCTCTTCGAGGGAGCACAGGGGTGCTTGTTGGATGTGGATCACGGCACCTATCCCTACGTTACCTCGTCCAGCACGGTGGCTGGAAATGCGTGTTCGGGTTCAGGGATAGGTCCGACCCAGATTCATGCGGTAATTGGGGTCTCAAAGGCATACACCACAAGGGTTGGGGGAGGCCCCTTTCCAACGGAGATGAAGGGCGCATTGGGGGAACGGATTCGTGAGAGGGGAGGGGAATACGGAGCTACTACGGGCAGGCCGCGGCGGTGTGGGTGGTTCGACGCCGTTGTCGTCAAGCATGCGGCCAGGATAAATGGTTTGAGCGGTATAGCCCTGACCAAACTGGACGTCTTGGATACCCTCGACAAAATCAAAATATGTACCGGTTAT
>DAOVIU010000298.1 GCA_030673585.1 Pseudomonadota bacterium
AGGCCAGTGCCTATCTCTTTAAATCACCGGTCCAGCAGTTCGATGATACGGAAGCCCGGGAGATGCTGAAGCGCTTCGCAGAACCCCAGGTTGGCATCGCTGAAGCCGTTGCCGAGTTTTGCGTAACCCCGGGGGAATCCAGTTCGGTTTGAGATACCCCCCCGCAATAGATGGTATCCCCCGCTTGGGGTATACATGAAAAAAGCACATTCATAAAACCGTCGCTGTGATCCTGGCGGCAGGCAGCGGTAGCCGGCTGTACGGGCCGCCGGCATAGTTACCCAAACCCTCCTTATCGATTTTGGGCTTCAAGCTAACGTTCATTCTTTCCTGTCGGGAGGTGGAGATTCGAAATTTCGTGGTGGCCACGGGTCACCGCAATGAAAAGGCCTCTCACCCTTTTAAACACATCCAACGATAATACCACATCTTATTGAATTTAGGCGGAAATCCAAACCGGTAGCGCCGAAACGGGGTTCGTAAAAAAGCTTTGCCCCTCATTTCCCCGGTCCTTTTTTGCTGCTCATGAGTGACGGGTTGAAAATCAAGGACATCTTCATTGCTGGCTGACTGGTGCAACTGGCCGGATTTTGCTCAATGTCCGCAACAAGACAATCCGGAAAAAGGGGGAATTGACAAAGCGCGAAAAGAAACTATAAAGAGTGCTCATCCAGGATCACTTTGGCCAGGGACATAGACGTTAAATGTGTGGGATTGTCGGGGATTTCTATGGATAAAAGAGGCGGGGGAAACGTAAGCGAAGAGAACGTCTCCGAAAAATGCTCATGGAGAAACAGAGGGAGTTGGAGAAGAGAATAGCCAAGCAGATTGGGGAAAAAGTCTCCGAAGACATAAAGGCCAAACTGGGGTCCACCTTGGACGAAGGTGATCTCTCCTCAGCGGAGGAACTTTGGGACGTCGACTTCGGGATTTTAGCCATGTATTCTGAAACCTTGAGGGAAATCCGAGAGGCGGTGGATAGGCTGGAGAAGGATATCTACGGATACTGTGAAGAATGTGGACAGGAGATCGACCGAAGGCGTCTTGAGGTCATGCCGTTTACCAGATACTGCATCGATTGTCAAAGGGAGCACGAAAAGTCCAGGGTCTCCGATCAAAGAAGGAATTGGCTACAGCACAGGACTCGAATAGAACAATCTCGGGAAGGCGAGGAGGAGGATACCCCCTAATCCATTCAGTAATTCACCCTGACTAAAAAAAGCCCTCGTGCTGGAGCGGTCATGCCGGCCCTCTGTCTGTCCCGTGCCTCAAAGGTGCGGGCAAATTGGGAAGGGGTCAACTTCCGCTTTCCCACATCAACGAGAGTTCCCACAATATTTCGTACCATTTGCTTCAAAAAGGCGTTGGCCTCGATCCATACGACTATGAACTCCCCCCTCCTTTCCACCTTGATCCCGTAGATTTCCCGTATGGGGGTCGCATGATTGGAACCAGATGAGCAAAATGACGAGAAATCGTGGCGACCTACCAGTTTCATTGCTGCTTCCCTCATCCTTGTCAAGTCCAATTTTCCCGGAACGAACCATGAGAAATGGCGGTAAAAGGGGGAAGGCAACTCCCCATTGAAAATCCTATACTCGTAAATCTTCCCCTTCGCGCTAAATCGAGCATGGAAGGATTCCTTAACCTCCTCAACCTCTTTGACCCGGATATCCTCGGGAAGGAGGCTATTGAGGGCCTTCAGAAATGACCGAGCTTCAAGGGCGCTATGGGTCTTGAAATTGGCCACCTGTCCCAGGGCATGAACACCGGCATCGGTCCTGCTCGAGGCAATCAACCTCACCCGTTCTCCCGTAATCTGCGCCAGCTTTCCCTCCAGAGTTCCCTGAATAGTCGTCACATTGGGCTGAACCTGCCAGCCATGATACCCAGTTCCATCATATTCGATCGTCAACTTTATACTTCTCATCCCTCGCTTATGCTAACTCCCCCTATGAAAGATCTCTGAAAAACTGGGAAATGGAGCTCTGATCGCGAAATTATTCAGTGTTGCGGTGCTGCAGTGCTGCGGTCTTGCAGTAAAGGTAATAGGCATTCCCATTCAAGTGAGTCCAGAACCGTAACTCTTGAGCGGCAGAGAGCGACCTTTTTATGATTTCGCGCAATTATCGCCCAAATAGCCTCAGAGGCCATCCCTTCCTGACTCCAACGGCTTCTTCCGGACAGACCTCGGAACAACAGAAGCACCGGATGCATCTGGAATAGTCGACATCGATCTTCTCCTTCACCTTAGCCATAGCCTCTGGTGGGCAACCCTTCACGCATATTTCGCAGACCTTACATAAATCCCTCCTGATATAGGGCCTTGCGGTCAGTGAGTTCCTCAACAACCATCTCAGGGGTCTCGGAAGCCCCCATTGGGGCTCCATGCTCTTTGGAAAACGAAACCCCGTCACTCTTATCTCATCAATCCCCTCACCCACGATCTCAATATCCTTCAGCTGGCTCACTCCTAACCCTAACTCAGAACCGATTCGGTTGGTGAGGAGGTCCTGGGGGGCGAGACCGATTACCTTGCAGATGGCCGAATCGACGGCAATCCCATCGGAACCCGCGAAAATTAATCCGATTCTCCGAGGCTTCCCACCGCCGGGCCCATCCCCTTCCATGCCCACCACGCCGTCGACCACATTCAGTCCAGGCCTGATAATCCCATAAAGGTCCACGAGCATGTGGGCGAAATAGTGCCGGTTAACCCCTGCCCTCAAATGCCACTGGATTTTCTTCGTCCCGGGAATACACCCGAATACGTTTTTCACCGATAGGGTCATGGTGGTCATGCCATGGGTCTTCAACTTGGGGAGGTTGATCAGGTGATCTGAATCCACAACGACCCGTGGAACCTCTAACTTCGTGAAGACCCCTTGATGGGTCCCTTTTACCTCCACGACATCGTCAAAGTCTACCAACATGCAATTCATCTCTCGAACGACGTCGTAAATCCCGGCTTTGGATGCCACCTTCAAGAGGCTTTCCAGCGCCGGGCTATCTCTGAGAGTATCCCTGCCCCATAAATTACGGCAATTCGTCCCCACAACTCGGTAGCTAATTGCTTTGCCGGATTGGAGACAAGGGGAACAGTTTCAGCGAAATCTCTTGACAGCTTGTCCAAAAGTTGTAGGGCTTCTCGTAAATCTGCTGATTTGTCTCTAATCAAGCCAAGTTTTTGAAAAATGCCGATTAGAGGGATAAAGCTATGAGGAAAAGCAACCCT
>DAOVIU010000226.1 GCA_030673585.1 Pseudomonadota bacterium
AAGGTATCCATTTCCTGAGTTATCGAGTCGTAATTCCTTACATTCCGGTAAATACAAAAGGCCACAAGGACAACCAACACAAGGGTAATCCATTCATCCAGTCCTAAGAGTGCAAATAATAACGGCTTGATGGGCTGGAGATATGAGATGAACCAATGTCCACCAGGGGATCCGATCATATTCCTTCTGTTTCCTAGACCGTCCCTTCCCGGTCCCTGTTTATGAGGCTGGCCATGTATCCAGCCCCGAACCCATTATCGATGTTGACCACGGAAACCCCTGACGCACAGGAGTTGAGCATGGCAAGTAAGGCCGCAATCCCTCCGAAACTGGCCCCGTAACCCACGCTCGTGGGGACGGCGATGACGGGCCGGTCGACCAGTCCTCCGACAACGCTTGGTAGGGCGCCTTCCATGCCCGCAACGACGATTATCACGTTGGCCGATTGGATCAGCTCCGCCTTGCTCAACAACCGATGAATCCCGGAAATTCCCACATCGTAGAGTCGTTCCACGTGGTTGCCCATCATCTGCGCGGTAAGAGCAGCTTCTTCGGCCACAGGAATGTCGGAGGTTCCCGCGCTAATCACCAGAATGAGCCCCTTGCCCACGACATCAACCTCATGACTCATGAGGGTAATCATCCCGGGGATGGGGTGGTACCGTGCCTCCGGGATCGACCTCTGAATAGCAACTCCCTTTCTGTTGCTAACCCTCGTTACGAGGATAGTATCCCCTTGCTGTTTCATCCGCTTGATAATTGCGATGATTTGCTGGCTCGATTTACGCTCACCCAGGATTACCTCGGGAAATCCCCTCCGCAGCGCACGGTGATGGTCGATGGTGGCATAGCCGATATCCTCGAAGGGAAGTCCTTTCAGGGTGGTCATGGCATCACGGATTTCGATCCTCCCCGCCTTGATGTCCTTGAGCAATTTCTCCAATCGTTTTACATTCATCCCAGGTGAATTCTAAGCATCCTACCCCCCAAAAGTCAAGCGATATCAATGGATCTATGCCTCTCCCGTCGCCCTTTCCTTGACAAAGGGGTCCAAATAGGGATAGCCTGACCTGGGCCGTGACCTTTGTAAGGGAGGAGTGTAATGAACAGGACAGGGATCGTCAGGGATGAGAGGTATATCGAGCATGTTACCGATGATTATCACCCGGAAAACCCCAATCGGCTCAGGTCAATCTACGCCATGCTCCGGCAGGAGGATATGGAGGGATTGTTCGCGGAAATCCCGCCGCGCCTTGCCACCAGGGAGGAACTTGAGATGGTTCACCTTCCTTCCTATGTCGATCTCATCGCTTCAACCGCGGGTCAACCCGCTCGCAGGTTGGACCCCGATACGGTTGCTTCCCCAAAATCATATGAAGCCGCCTGTTTGGCAGTAGGAGGGGTATTGGAGGCCATCGAAGCGGTCACCCAGGGGAAGGCGGATAATGCCTTCGCCCTTGTCAGGCCCCCGGGCCACCACGCTGAAAGGAATCGCGCCATGGGGTTCTGTATATTTAACAATATCGCCATAGGTGCAAAATATGTCATGGAGGCTCACGGAACGGAGAGGATCCTTATTATCGATTGGGATGTTCACCATGGCAATGGAACCCAAAACGCATTTTATGAGGACCCGAGGGTTTTATACTTTTCAACCCATCGTTATGGTTTCTTTTATCCGGGTACTGGTGCTCCGGCTGAGGTAGGGTCGGGAAAGGGGGAGGGATTTACCGTAAACGTCCCGATGTCCCCTGGAAGCGGTGATGCTGACTACGGAAATGTCTTCCTTCACCTCCTAAAACCCATCGCGTTATCGTACAAGCCCCAGCTCATTTTCGTTTCCGCGGGGTTTGATACGTACTCCCGTGATCCCCTGGGAGGGATGAGGATGACGGAAAACGGGTACGCCCCTCTGACCAACATCACCATGGACATCGCTCAAAGGACGTGCGGGGGAAAGATCATTATCGGTCTAGAGGGGGGATATGACTTGGATGGCCTAGCTACTTCCGTAAAGGCCGTATTGAAGGAACTCAGGGGGGACTCGACAATTGACATTGCCGAATGCGAGGGAAATGAGCGGAATGGATATGCGAATATAGAGGACGGATTAGAGAAGTTACGGGGTTATCACGGGAGGTATTGGGAACAGTTGTAGATTTTCTCAACGACTACTGCGGCGGAGATGGAGGCGTCAGGTATTCACCTTTTCCCTAAGTTCCTTTCCCACCTTGAAGAAAGGAAGCCTCTTTGCCCTTACATCCACCAATCGCCCCGTTCTGGGATTTCTCCCCGTGTACCCTTCATAATTTCTCACCACGAAACTTCCGAATCCTCGTATCTCGATCCTTTCTCCTTTGACCAGGGAATCCTTCATCCCCTCGAAAATTGTATCCACGATGACCTTAGCGACATTCTGGGTTACCTTCGCCCTTTCGGCGACCTTTAGAACGAGCTCAGCCTTGTTCATCTGCCTTCCTCCCATATGAGATCAATGGTTCCTCATGGACCTCAGATTAACTCCTCACGAATATACTCCACGGCATTTCTAAAGAAGGCCAGCCCCATTCCCTCCTCCGGCAGATCCTCTCTGGTCCATCTGGGATGGTTAGTAAAATGAAGGTAGGCCTCCGGGTGGGGCATCATGCCGAAAAGCCTACCGCTTTCGTCACAGATGCCGCCCACGGCATCTATCGATCCATTGGGGTTTAATGGGTAATTCATCATCTCGTGCGTGAAGGATGGATCACTATATTGGGCCACGATGAGATTCCGCTGCTTCAATTTTCTTCTCACCTCATCCCCGCCGGGGATGAACTTCCCCTCCCCATGCCGTACCGGTAAATAAACCCCCGTAATCCCCCTCGTGAATATGCAGGGGGATTCCCCGTCTATTTTCAGGTAGACCCATCTATCCTCGAATCTCCCGGAGTCGTTGAAGGTTAACGTGACCTGTTGAGTCTCGTATCCTCCATCAAAACCCGGTATCAAACCGAGCTTAACCATCAGCTGAAAGCCGTTGCAGACGCCGAAAATGAGCTTCCCCTCTTTTATAAAGCGAAGGAGTTGATCCTGAAACCTCTCCCCCCCTAGGCCCACCCTCGCATACCGGAGCCGGCTCGCCGCCGCTTTGGCAGCGCCTAAGTCATCGCCATCCAAAAAACCTCCAGGTAAGTTGAGAAGGTGATACTGGTCAAGCCCCACCTCTCCTCGAAGAAGCTCATTCAAATGGACGATATCCACCACATCGGCCCCTGCCAACCTACATCCATGAGCCATCTCCGTCTCGCAATTGATTCCATACCCATAGAGAACGATGGCCTTGACCTTTTTCCTGGGCACCGAACCACCCCCCAGCCAATGTACGTGTTAAACCTCGCCCTCTAGTGCGGCTATCGCCTTGTGGAACTTCTTCTCGAAGGCCATTCTGTTTTTGTTGGCCGTTCCCGAGACCACCATGGTCGCATTTCCCTTTGGAATAAGAACCCATATCCTCTGATGGGAGACGAAGAAGGCCACCAGTAAGCCCCCAACAAGGAGAGCGCATCCCAACCAGACCGCCCATACACCAGGGTCCTTGGTTACCTGCAAACCCGTATATTCCCTATGCCTAACCCCCTTTAAGGTAAATTGATAACCGTCTATGCGCGTTGGCCGGACCTTCAATAACCAGAACCTTTGAGGTATGGCCATGGGTTTAAAGAGGGCCATGGCTATGCCTTCCCCGAAGCCATGGATTTGCGGATGGTATTTCAAAACCTCGAAAAAAGCTTCTGACCCCGGAATCCTCACCCGCTCCCCCTGCCGAGCAACGACGGAGAAACTTCCCCCCTGATGTTCATTTTCAACAGTGAGGGCGATTTCGGGTATACTCCCATAGCTGGATTGGTAGAAACGCAATCCATTGAAGGTGAGAGGATGGTTCACCCGAATCTCCTTCTTCATGACTTCCCTTCCATCCTCCAAAAAGGTTAAGGTGCTGATGTATTCCTTGACCAGCCTTTCTTGAGCGTTCACATC
>DAOVIU010000239.1 GCA_030673585.1 Pseudomonadota bacterium
ACGCTCATGGACAACGGTGTTCCTTCGAAAATCAGGAAACTCGACTCAAAATTATAGTTCCTTTTACGTCAAATTGCTATATAATGAAAATTCACATTTTCTCACAATCCTTTCGGACGTCTTCTTTCACCTTGAAGGCGGATGGATACCCGTGCTCGGGATCGGCCTTGGAGTTGCCACCATTTCCGAGGGCTAAGGGAGGAGGAATGAGAGCGGGATCGCTGAAGATGGTTGGTCTGTTTCTCATGATGGGGATGACGTTTTTCCATTGCGCCCGCCATCCCCACCTTCAACAGAACAAGACCTACACCTATCAGTATATGAGAAAAGGACACGATATCGGGAGAGAGATCTTTGTCGTGGAAAGGAAGGGGAAACACCTGGTTATGAAATCGGATCTCAATATTGGAGATGTCAACAGCTATCAACGGGGAGAGAGCGAACTGGTCTTCCAGAAGGATGGGAAACCCGTGGCCTATTCCAGAGTGCTGGAAGTAAAGCTGCCCGAAACACCTGCTCAAAATGGCCTTTGGGAATTAAGATACGTCTTCCAGAGAAAAACGGTGACGGGCGAAGTCGTAAAGGACCGTTCGACTCAATGGAAGGGAGCCATCGAGGTGGGAAAGGGGGAGGTCTACTGCATCGATAACAATGCCCCCTCCCTCTTAGCCATTCTCATAAAGGCCGCCTATCCCAAACTGGAAGGGAAGGCGGCGTATGCAGTGAGGGCTTTCCATTTTTCGGAGGCGAGGGTGAGGGATGTAACGTTCACGAAGATACGGGATGGGGTGTATCGCTGCCGAATCGGAGCGATCAATGTGGGGGATTTATCCGTAAGGGATGGGTTATTAATATCCATAGAGCATGGCGATCCAAAGAAGGGGTTGGTAATTCGGCTCAGATAAGGGGTAAGCGCATCCTGGTCTTGACGGTTACGTCAATTTGGCCCGTTTTTTCTTCTCCGGGTCGTCTTGATTTAGGGAAGTTGAAATGATAAGGTAAAAAAAGAAGGTGAAACGGCCTTAGGACGGGGAAGAGTGATGACGCAGAATCAGACCAAGAATCGTTATCGGGAGAAGGTAAGGGGAATCTACGATTTTATCAAGGAGAATCTCTACTTCAACCGGCCCGATCTGGAAATCAAGGGAGAAAAATTCAATTCCGCCCTCATCTTTAGCTTGTTGACGGGTCTCAGTAGGGGGAAGGAGCTCATCATCGGTGAGCCAGGCCTGGGGAAGACCACGTCGGCGGAATACATGGGCTCGCTGCTCTACCGAGTTCCCATAGGCATCATTTGGGGGGCGGAAGTTTCAGGGCATCCCGAGCAGACCGAGGAGAAGATAATCGGCAGGCCGGATTTGGGGAAACTGAACAAGGGCACGGAAGAGGTCGTCTGGTCAAATTTCGCCCAAATTCCGGTCAAAATCGTCGATGAAATCAACCGGCTGCCGGAGACGAAGCAGAGCATGATTCTCGATGGGGTGGACCGCGGAAACTGGGAATACCTAAACGAGATGATCATCAACGAGGAGTACTGCCTCTTCGCAACGGCCAATTACCAGGACAGGGGGACGAATACCATCATCGCGCCCATGGTCGATCGTTTCGACGTCGAGGTCGAGTCCCGACACCCGGGCCCCAATATTGCCTATCTCGTTGGGAAATTCGATCAGAAAGACCGCATCCTTCGAAATCCCAAGGCCGAAAATTCCCTCCAGAAAGTCCTCACCAGCAAGCTGTCCTACAAAACGAAGCTGCGTCAGATGGAGGAGGTATGCGATGACTACGGCGAATTCCTGAAGAGGAAACTGGGGGTTGAGACGGTTGGACTCCGGGAGAGGAAGGCCATCCGCGGAGAAATTGCACGGCTGGAATTGGACTTGGATGCCAACGCATTCACCCGAATGTTACTCGCCGAGCTCTCCTTCTGTCACAAATACGGGCAGAAGAGATCCGTTGAGAACTGCGAAGAGGGTTGCCATTTTAGCGGATACCTGTGCCGTGACATCCGAAATTGTGCATCCAATCGACTTCCCACGTCCATCAAGACCTATTCCCAGGCATTGGCGTGGTTGATAGGGGATGCCGGGGTGGATGTCGAGCATGTCAAGGCCGTTACACCTTATACCCTGGCTCATCGGGTTCAGTGGAAGGAGGAGTACCTATCTACCAAGGAGCAGGACAAGAGGGATCATCCCTTTCAAATATACTTGGCAAAGGAGGCCGTAAAGGCCATATTCAATCGCTACGCTGAACAGAATGAACACCTGAAAAGGGCACTGGCCGTCGGATATCGGGTCTTCAATGGTGAGGCCTTGGAACCAGTTGATGGCGATCACCCCGTTTATTTCGAGATCAAAAAGGACTTGGGATTGGAGGATTAGGTGAAGAACCCCTTCGACGACTTTCGGGATCATCAAACGAGGGAAAGGGAGATCCCCCTGGATTCCATTATCCAATCGAGGGACAGGGTAATGTCCAACATCGTCAAGGGCTATGAAAAGCTCTTGGAGGAGGAGGTAAAGGAGCTGGTCTGGTTAGTCCAGTACAACACGGTGATCAAGGCATATACCCTCGCCGAAAAGGCAGTCAAGGACTTCGATTACAGGGCGGAGGACATCGAGGAGTTCTGTTATGAATTGGATACCACGGACAAGATTCCCTATCTCATTACTGGACCTGCCGGAATCTATATCTCCGCATTGTGCAATTATGCCAAGGAGGAGGAGATCTCCCTCAAATTGAATGATCTCAAGACCCAGGTCAACCTGCTCGGCTATCGGCTTCCCGTCGACAAGAAGGTGGTTGTGGAGGGCAATCTAGGCGATTTTACCGGGATTGGAATGGAGGGGGGAGAGCTGATGGTTGAGGGAAACGCCAAGAATTATACCGGAGCCGGGATGAAGAGCGGGAGGGTAGGGATCTCGAAGAATATAGGCCTCCACACCGGGGAATGGATGCTGGGGGGAGAGATCCACGTAGGGGGCAGAGTGAGGGGCATGGGCAAGATCGTCGATGGGAAGGTGTACGAGGATGAGAAACTGATTTACCCTCGAAACTATCGTCAATCCAACGTCTATTATTGAGGGGCTAAGGTCGAGGATGATTTCCGAAGAGATCATCAAGAAGATTTGGCAGAGGGTCAGGACGAAACACCTTTTTCCGGAAATACCCGCACCCAAGGTTGCAGAGGGTACAGAAGATGTCGCCCTGGAGATGAAGAGTAAACAGATAACCATTAATACTGCTTTTTACGACAAGATCGCCCATAAGATGGATACTGAGCAGGCGGTTGAGGCCCTTTTGGATCACGGGGTAACTCACTATACCTATTGCCCGTGGGATTTTCACACTCACCTCCGGTTGTTTGCCGAGGCGAAGCGAGTCGTGAAGGATAAGGAACGGGCCAAAAGGGCAGCGGGATTATTTATGGATGTGGTGGCGGACACGCATTGCGTGAAGAAAAAAAAGACACCTCTGCCCGAGTTCTACAAACATATTGATAAGGGAAAGGTGGATGCGGTTATCGCATCCCTCTATCAGAGGATATGGGGCGTAGATCTCCGTGCCAAGGAAGATGAGGGGGTTGTTCGGCGGTTGGCCAGGATTCCCTATTTAGATAAGGAGCAGTGGGATAAGAGCATCCAGAAATTCGCCCGAGTCATTAAGGTACTGCTGGAGGTTGAAGAGGAGGAAATTCACCAGGAAGGAAACCAGTCGAGTCCCATGGGAGACCATGGTCTGGACGGATATACGTTGGAAGAGATCGATCAGGGACTCCGGAATTTCGCCAATCAGAACGTTGGGCTAAAGGAATTTAAGGAGACCTTTGAGGATTTCAAGGAGGAGCTGAAGGAAGTCGGGTAC